>JAQGMY010000176.1 GCA_028292105.1 Ramlibacter sp. | reverse complement strand
CTGATGGCGCTGCGGGTTTTCTCCGGTTCCCGCGCGCTCCAGCGAGAGGCAGGAGTTCCACGTGCCCGCATCCGCATCGCGCATCACCCGGTCGCTGCTGCTCGCCGCCGTTCTGGTGGCCGCAGTTACGAGGCGCAGCTGGCCGCCGTGCTGGGCCACGAGATGGGCCACTACCTGGAGCGCCACCAGCTGCAGCAGTTGCGCGCGGCCAAGGACACCGCGGTGCTCACCACGCTGGTCGGAATGGTCGGCGGCGTCGGCACCTTCATCGGCCAGATCGGGCTGGCCGCCGGCCTGTTCGCCTTCTCGCGCGAGCACGAGAGCCGCGCCGACCGCATGGGCGTGCGGCTGATGCAGCAGGCCGGCTACGACGCCCGCGAAGCCGCCTCGGTGTGGGACAACCTGCTGGTGGAGATGAAGGTCACCGGCGGCAAGGAAGCCGGCAAGCGCAACGACATCTTTGCCTCCCACCCCACCACCGAAGGCCGCCGCGACGAGTTGCTGGCGCTGGCCGGCGGCAAGGGCGGCGACAAGGGCGAGGACCGCTACCGCAGGACGATCGCGCCGCTGCGCTTCGGCTGGATCCAGGACGAGATCAAGCGCGGCCAGTACGAGGAAAGCCTGCTGCTGTTCGAACGCCTGCTGGCCCGCGACCCGCAGGATGCCGAGGCGCTGTTCGCCCGCGGCGAGATCCAGCGCCTGCGCGACGACAACGGCGACAGTGCGCGCGCCGTGAAGGACCTGGACGGGGCGACCCGCCTGATGAAGGCGCCGCCGGAGGCGTTCCGCTCGCTGGGGCTGATCCACCAGCAGCACGGGCACAAGGAGGCGGCCACGCAGGCCTTCCAGAGTTACCTGGCGAAGGCGCCGCAGGCCGGCGACGCCGCGATGGTGCGCAGCTACCTCACGGACCTGGCGCCATGAAGGCCATCGCCTCGCTGCTGCTGGCTTTGCTGCTGGCGGCCTGCACCAGCATCTCGCGCATGGACGGGGACCAGGTCGTCAACGAAAGGCTGGCGGTACACGTGTCCGAAGCCTGGAACAAGGTGACCGATCGCTGGGAGGCGACGCCTTACGACACCTGGACCCAGGAAGGCATCCCGCTCGACCACCTGCGGATCTGGGCCGGCATCCACCCCGGCGACGCGATCATGGTGCACTACCCGGGCTACTCGCGCGATGCCGATGCGAAGGACGCGCGGGTGCCGCGCTTTCGCACCGGGCTCACGCCCGAGAAGCTGGTGAGCCTGTTCGAGGAGTTCTATGCGACCGCCGGCACGGTCAGCATCACCAAGGTGGAGCCGGCGATCTTTGCCGGCCAGAAGGGCGTGCGCTTCGAGTTCGCGCTGGCGCGCCGCCGCGACGACCTGAACCTGCTGGGGGTCGGCTGGATTGCAGTACGCGCGGACCCGACCTACGGGGAAGAGCTGTATGCAGCCACGTTCGTGGCGCCGCGTCTGCATTTCTTCCAGCGGCTGCTGCCGATGGCGGAAGCGGTGGTGAAGACGGCGCGCATCCGTCCGGCTGCTGCAAGGAGTTGATGTGGACCATGTCATCCCGGGCTTGCCCCGGGATCCATGCAGTAGCGGTGCCCGACGGTGCAGGATTCCGGCTCGAGGCCGGAATGACATGCCGTGTTCGCCGCTCAGCCGTGCTTGATCGCCACCGTCTTCAGCGTCGTGAAGCCGTACAGCGCCTCGAAGCCCTTCTCGCGCCCGTAGCCTGAAGACTTGACGCCGCCGAACGGCAGTTCCACGCCGCCGCCAGCGCCGTAGTTGTTGATGAACACCTGCCCGCTGCGCACGCGCCGCGCCATGCGCAGTTGCCGGGCGCCGTCGCGCGTCCACACGCCCGCCACCAGGCCGAACTGCGTCGCGTTGGCAAGCTCCACCGCGTGGTCCTCGTCGCGAAAGCTCATGGCCGCCAGCACCGGGCCGAACACCTCTTCCTGTGCCAGCCGGTGCGTGATCGGCACGTCGCGCAACAGGGTAGGGGCCTGGTAGAAGCCGGTCTCCGGCGCCTCGTCGACGACCGTGCCTTGCGCCACCACCGGGATGCCGGCGTGCTGCGCGTCGGAGAGGAAATCCCAGACGCGTTGCTGCTGCGTCTGGCGAATCAAGGGGCCGACGTCGAGGTCCATCGCCGCGGGACCGACCCGCAGGCGCGTGAAGGCCTCGCCCAGCCGCTCCAGCAGCGGTTCGTAGAGCGACTGTTCCACCAGCAGGCGGGATCCGGCCGAACAGGTCTGGCCGGCGTTCTGCACGATTGCGTTGATCACCACCGGCAGCACCTCGTCGACATTGGCGTCGGCGAAGACGATCTGCGGGCTCTTGCCGCCCAGCTCCAGCGTGACCGGGCAATGCCGCTCGGCCGCTACCTGCTGGATCAGGGTGCCGACGTGCGGGCTGCCGGTGAAACTGATGTGGTCGATGCCGGGGTGCCTGGCGAGCGCGTCGCCCACTTCATGGCCGTAGCCGGTAACGATGTTGATGGCGCCCGGCGGAAAGCCCACCTCCGCCGCCAGTTCGGCAACCCGCAGCAGCGACAGGCAGGCGTCTTCGGACGGCTTGACCACGCAGACGTTGCCGGCGGCGAGGGCGCCGCCGACGCTGCGCCCGAAGATCTGCATCGGGTAGTTCCAGGGGATCACGTGCCCGGTGACGCCGTGCGGCTCGCGCCAGGTGAGTACGGTGTAGCCGTCCTGGTAGGGCAGGGTCTCGCCGTGCAGCTTGTCGCAGGCGCCGGCGTAGAACTCGAAGTAGCGCGCCAGCGCCACGGCGTCGGCGCGGGCCTGCTTCGTGGGCTTGCCGCAGTCCCGCTGCTCGATCGCCGAGAGTTCGTCGACATGGTCGGAGAGCTTCAGCGACAGCCGCATCATCAGGCGCCCGCGCTCGGCGGCACTCAGCTTTTTCCACGGCCCTTCGAAGCACTGGCGCGCCGCGCTCACCGCGACCTCGATGTCTTCGGCGGTGCCGCGCTGGATGCTGTCGTAGGTTTGCCCGTCGGAGGGGTCGATGACCGGCAGGGTGCGCTCGCCGGTGGACCGCACCGGAGCGTTGGCGATGAAGTGGAGGTGCATGGGGGGATTTTGCAGCAGCCCTCAGCCCCCGACCTGGACGAACTGGCTGGAGTTGTCCGCCAGCCAGCGCTGCGACGCGCTCGCGTCCTGCTGCCTGGGATGGAAGTCGGCGCGGAAGTACTCGCGCCAGGGCTTGTACGTGAGCCTGACCAGGCCGCGCGGGCCGAACAGGTAGCTGAAGCCGCTCTTCCAGGTGCTCCACTGCCAGAGCGTGCCGTCTTCGCGCAGGTTGTTGAACGTCTGCCGCAGCGCGTCGGTGAGGAAGAAGAAGGTCACGCGCCGCATCCACTTCAGGCGCCACTCGTGGCTGCCGCCCAGTGCCTGGTACAGGTCGAAGGCGGTGCACTTGTGCTCCGATTCCTCGGCGCTGTGCCAAAGCCAGAGCGTTGCCAGGCGCGGGTCCTGGTCGCCGAGCAGGTCCGGGTTCTGCAGCATGAAGTCAGCGAAGATGGCGGTGAAGTGCTCGTTGGCCGCGGTGATGCCGAGACTGTGCCGCACGTCCTGCCCCCGCAGCAGCTGCATGCGGTCGCCGGCGCGCTGGGCCCAGTCGTTCTTCAGGCCCTGCTTTTCGAGGTGGCCGTTGTACAGCGCGTGCAGCCGGCGATGCGTCGCTTCCTGCCCGATGAAGCCCTGCACCTCCGCGCGGAAACGGTCCTGCTGGTCGGCCGGCAGGGCCTTGAAGCCGTCACGGACCGAATCGATGAAGAACTGCTCGCCCACGGGAAAGCTCATCGACAGGGCGTTGAACAAGGCGGTGCGGAAGGCGTCGCCGGCGCACCAGTGGCGCGCGATCGGCTCTTCCATGTCGACGAGGAGGCGGCGGACGACGAGATCGGTCATGTGGTTAGGGGCGGGAGTGGTGGTACCCGGAAGTACCAATGGCCGAATCTTCCCCCCGCCCTTTGGTACTGTCAAGTACCATCCGCGCATGGCAGGACCGATGAGCCGTGAACCGGATCACGACGGCGCGCACCGCGGTCGCGTGCTGGAGGGTATGGCGCACGCGGTGGCGGCCAAGGGTTACGCCGACACGACCATCGCCGACATCGTGCGTGAGGCCAGCGTGTCGCGGCGGACCTTCTACGAGCATTTCGCCGGCAAGGCCGAGTGCCTGGTCGCGCTGTACGAGGCGGCCAGCCACAACGCGCTGAAGGTGCTGCGCGATGCGATCGATCCGGCCCATGACTGGGCCGAGCAGGTGGAGCGGGCGCTCGGCGCGTACCTGGCGTGCATGGCGGCCAATCCGGTGTTGATGCGCACCTTGTTCATCGAGATCCTCGGCTTGGGAGAAGCAGGGCTGGCCGCCCGCCGTCGCGTCAACCAGGAGATCGCCGACTACATGCTCGCCGTGGTCAATGCCGGCAAGGGCAGCCGCCAGCTGCCACCGGACATGGCCATGGCCGTGGTGGGCGGCATCCACGAACTGGTACTGCAGGCGATCGAGGATGGGCGCGTGACGGAGTTGCCCGAGTTGACGGCAACCGCGACGGCACTGGTGAAGGCGGTCACCCGGGCGTGAGCGCAGGGTGCGCAAGCGGAGCTTGCACACCCTGCCGGGCGCCATTGCGTAGGGTGTGCAGCTTCGCTGCGCACCTGCACCCAAAGAAAAAGCTCCAGGTCCCCGCCTGCGCGGGGACGACGGTCAGCTGTGGAACTTCACCACCAACGGCACGATCAGCAGCGCCACGATGTTGATGATCTTGATCAGCGGGTTCACCGCCGGGCCGGCCGTGTCCTTGTAGGGGTCGCCCACGGTGTCGCCGGTGACCGCCGCCTTGTGCGCTTCCGAACCCTTGCCGCCGTGGTGGCCGTCTTCGATGTACTTCTTGGCGTTGTCCCAGGCGCCGCCGCCGGTGCACATGGAGATGGCGACGAACAGGCCGGTGACGATCGTCCCCATCAGCAAGCCGCCGAGCGCCTTCGGCCCGAGGATCAGGCCGACCAGGATGGGCACCACCACCGGCAGCAGCGAGGGGATGACCATTTCCTTGATCGCCGCGGTGGTCAGCATGTCGACGGCCTTGCCGTACTCGGGCTTGGCCGTGCCTTCCATGATGCCCTTGATGTCGCGGAACTGGCGCCGCACTTCCACCACCACGGCGCCGGCCGCGCGGCCGACCGCTTCCATCGCCATCGCGCCGAACAGGTAGGGGATCAGCCCGCCGATGAACAGGCCGACGATCACCAGGGGATCGGACAGGTCGAAGCTGACCTGCCGCCCATAGGTCTCCAGCTTGTGGGTGTAGTCGGCGAACAGCACCAGCGCCGCGAGGCCGGCGGAACCGATGGCGTAGCCCTTGGTCACGGCCTTGGTGGTGTTGCCCACGGCGTCGAGCGGATCGGTGACCGCCCGCACGCTTGCGGGCATGTCGGCCATCTCGGCGATGCCGCCGGCGTTGTCGGTGATCGGGCCATACGCGTCCAGGGCCACGACGATGCCGGCCATGCTGAGCATGGCGGTGGCTGCGGTGGCGATGCCGTAGAGGCCGGCCAGGCTGTAGGAGGCCATGATCGCCGCGCAGACGCACAGCACCGGCCAGGCGGTGGAGCGCATCGACACGCCGAGGCCGGCGATGATGTTGGTGCCGTGGCCGGTGGTGGAGGCTTGCGCGATGTGCTGCACCGGCTTGTACTGCGTGCCGGTGTAGAACTCGGTGATCCAGACCAGCGCGCCGGTCAGGATCAGGCCGACCGCGCAGGCGCCGAACAGGCGGATCTGGCTGCCGCTGGAGGTGATCGCGTTGTCCGGCATGATCCAGACCGTCACGCCGTAGAAGGCGATCAGCGACAGCACGCCGGCGATGGCCAGGCCCTTGTACAGCGCCGGCATCACGTTCTTCATGCCGGGTGAGGCCTTGACGAATGAGCAGCCGATGATGGACGCGATGATGGACACGGCGCCCAGGGCCAGCGGGTACAACACGGCAGCCACAGGCGCAGTGGTGACCAGCAGCGAGCCCAGCACCATGGTGGCGATCAGCGTGACGGCATAGGTTTCAAACAGGTCGGCCGCCATGCCTGCGCAGTCGCCTACGTTGTCGCCTACGTTGTCGGCGATCACGGCCGGGTTGCGCGGGTCGTCTTCAGGAATGCCTGCCTCGACCTTGCCCACCAGATCGGC
>JAQGMY010000157.1 GCA_028292105.1 Ramlibacter sp. | reverse complement strand
CGCTGCAGCGCTCGCAGGCCCAGGACCAGCGGCGTTCACGCTCCGGAACCGGCGGCCGCGCATCCAGCAACTCCAGCACCGGCGCCAGCGCGTTGCGGGTCCTGTCGTCGCCGGTGCCATAGACGACGCGAAAGGGTACGCCGGCTTCGGCCAGCGCCTCGCGCACCAGTGCGTCGACGGGCTCGCGTGGCTGGGCCGCGTCGCGGTGCAGGCCGTCGGGGACCCAGGGCAGGTCCAGGCCGGTGACCAGGGTCAGGTCGTAGGTGCGCTGGCGGTCGAGCGCGAACCGGTACAGCGGGCCGTCCCCGAACAGCTGGCCGGCGTAGATGGCCACCATCAGCGCGGTGGTGTCGGCGATCACGAGGCCGGGCAGCGCGGCGGCCTGGTCGACCCGGCGCTCCTGCTCCTGTGCGATGGGCAGCTGCTCGTCGGGTCGTGGCGTCCTGCCCTCGCGGGCGCACCAGTCGCGCAACACCTCGGGCACCACTGCGACCGGATGGCTCCTGTCGCGCAGGGCTTGCGCCAGGGTGTCGCAGAGGGTGGTTTTGCCGGTGCTCTCGGCGCCGAGCAGCGCGATGCGCAGCCCGGCCGCAGTTGCCGTCACTTGGGCCCGACGATGTTCACGTAGATCTCGTTGGGCTTGACCATGCCCAGTTCGGCACGGGCCTTCTCCTCGACCATCTCCAGGCCTTCCTTGAGGTCGCGCACCTCGGCGGCCAGCCGGTCGTTGGCCTGCTGGGCCTGGACGTTGGCGGCCTTCTGCTCGTCGAGCTTGCGCTGCATGTCGCCCACGCTGCCCACGCTGCCGCGGCCGATCCACAACTGCCCGTGCACCACGGCCAGCAGCGCGACCAGCAGCACGGGGACGAGGCGCGAGCCCAAGGGTGTGCCTACCTCAGGTTGTAGAAAGCGGCGCGGCCGGGATACTGGGCGATCTCGCCCAGGTCTTCCTCGATGCGCAGCAGCTGGTTGTACTTGGCCATGCGGTCGCTGCGGCTGAGCGAGCCGGTCTTGATCTGGCCGGCGTTGGTGCCCACCGCGATGTCGGCGATGGTGCTGTCCTCGGTCTCGCCCGAGCGGTGGCTGATGACGGCCGTGTAGTTGGCGCGCTTGGCCATCTCAATCGCCGCGAAGGTCTCGGTCAGCGTGCCGATCTGGTTGATCTTGATCAGGATCGAGTTGGCGATGTTCTTCTGGATGCCCTCTTGCAGGATCTTGGTGTTGGTGACGAACAGGTCGTCGCCCACCAGCTGCACCTTCTTGCCCAGGCGCTCGGTCAGCAGCTTCCAGCCGTCCCAGTCGCCTTCGGCCATGCCGTCCTCGATGCTGATGATCGGGTACTTGCCGACCCAGCTTTCCAGGGTGCCGATCCAGTCGGCGGCGTTGAAGCGCTGGCCTTCGGCCGTCACGTCGTAGATGCCATCCTTGTAGAACTCGCTGGCCGCGCAGTCCAGCCCCAGGGCGATCTGCTCGCCCGGCTTGTAGCCGGCCTTCTCGATGGCCTCCAGGATCATCTGGATGGCCGCTTCGTGGTTCTCGACGTTGGGCGCGAATCCGCCTTCGTCCCCGACGGCGACGCTCATGCCCTTGTCGTGGATGATCTTCTTGAGAGCATGGAAGACTTCGGCGCCGTAGCGCAGCGCCTCGCGGAAGCTCGGGGCTCCCACGGGGATGATCATCAGCTCCTGCAGGTCGAGGTTGTTGTTCGCGTGGGCGCCGCCGTTGACGACGTTCATCATCGGCACCGGCAACTGGCAGCCGCCCATGCCGCCGAAGTAACGGTACAGGGGCAGGCCGGATTCCTCGGCGGCGGCGCGGGCCACGGCCATGGACACCGCCAGCATCGCATTCGCGCCCAGCCGGCTCTTGTTCTCGGTGCCGTCCAGGTCCAGCAGGGTCTTGTCGAGGAAATTCTGTTCGGACGCATCGAGGCCGAGGACGGACTCGGAGATCTCGGTGTTGATGTGCTCTATGGCCTTGAGCACGCCCTTGCCGAGGTAGCGCGCCGGATCGCCGTCCCGCAGCTCGATCGCCTCGCGCGAGCCGGTGGAAGCGCCGGACGGCACCGCCGCGCGGCCCATGGTGCCGGACTCCAGCAGCACGTCGCATTCGACGGTGGGATTGCCGCGCGAATCCAGGATCTCGCGGCCGACGATGTCAACGATTGCGCTCATTCAGGTTCTCTTTTTAAGTTTTCTCGACTGAACATCCGGACTTCCAGACGCTCTGCGAATCCTGCGTCCGGTGGTCGGGGTTTTTTCAAACCCCTTCGATCATCACCATCCGCATCACGGCGATCCCTTCGCGGGCCTTCTTGGCCGCCTGGTACTCGGGTGAGTCGTAGAAGGCCCTGGCCTGTGCCACCGAGGGAAATTTCAGCAGCACCACGCGATCGGGCGACCAGTCGCCTTCCAGCACTTCGGTCGCGCCGCCGCGCACGCAGACCTCGGCTCCGTGCGCCTTCATGGCGATGCTGGAAAGCCGCTTGTACTCCTCGTACTGCGGCGGGTTGGTGACGTTCACGTTGGCGATGATGTAGGCGCTAGGCAAATTGGTTCTCCAGAAAGCCGTTCTTCTTGGTGACGCGGTCCAGCTCCAGCAGCGTCTCGAGCAGGGCGCGCATGTGCTTGAGCGGCACCGCGTTCGGACCGTCGGACAGCGCCACCGAGGGATCGGGATGCGTCTCCATGAAGACGCCCGCCACGCCGACGGCGACGGCGGCGCGCGCCAGCACCGGCACGTGTTCCCTCTGGCCGCCGGAGCTGGTGCCCTGGCCGCCCGGCAACTGCACCGAGTGGGTGGCGTCGAACACCACCGGCGCGCCGGTCTCGCGCATGATCGCCAGCGAGCGCATGTCGGAAACCAGGTTGTTGTAGCCGAAGCTCGCGCCGCGCTCGCAGGCCATGAAGCTGTCTTCCGGCAGCCCCTTCTCGCGGGCCGCGTCGCGGGCCTTCTGGATCACGTTCTTCATGTCCGCCGGGGCGAGGAACTGGCCCTTCTTGATGTTCACCGGCCGGCCCGACTGGGCAACGGCGCGGATGAAATCGGTCTGGCGGCACAGGAAGGCGGGGGTCTGCAGAACATCGGCCACTTCGGCCGCGGCCGGGATCTCCGCTTCCGTGTGCACGTCGGTCAGGATGGGCACGTTCAGTTCGCGCTTCACCTTCGCCAGGATCTCCAGGCCGCGCGTCATGCCGGGACCGCGGAAGCTGGTGCCGGAGGACCGGTTCGCCTTGTCGTAGCTGCTCTTGAAGATGAAGGGGATGCCGAGCGAGGCCGTCATCTCCTTCAGCGCTCCGGCCACGTCCATCTGCAGCTGTTCGGATTCGACGACGCAGGGACCCGAGATGAGGAAGAAGGGCTGCTCGAGCCCCGCCTCGAAGCCGCACAGCTTCATCACGCCACCGCCTTCAGGGACTTGCCGCCGGCCTTCTGGCTGGCTGCCTGGTGTTCGCAGGCCGCGCGGATGAACGAGTTGAACAGCGGATGCCCATCCCAGGGCGTCGACTTGAATTCGGGGTGGAACTGCACGCCCATGAACCACGGGTGCACATCCTGCGGCAGCTCCACGATCTCCGTGAGGTGCTCGCGCTGCGTGAGGGCGGAGATCACCAGGCCGGACTTGCGCAGCTCGTCCAGGTACTTGACGTTGGCTTCGTAGCGGTGCCGGTGCCGCTCGGTGACGACGTCGCCGTAGATCTCGTGGGCCAGCGTGCCCTTGACGACGTCGGAGCTCTGGGCGCCCAGGCGCATGGTGCCGCCGAGGTCGGAGTTTTCCGTGCGTGTCTTGATCGAGCCGTCGGCGTCCTGCCATTCGGTGATCAGCGCGATCACGGGGTAGGGCGTGTGCGGGTCGAACTCGGTGCTGTTGGCGCCCGCCAGGCCGGCGACGTCGCGTGCGTATTCGATGGTGGCCACCTGCATGCCCAGGCAGATGCCCAGGTACGGGATCTTGCTTTCGCGGGCGATTCGCGCCGCCGCGATCTTGCCTTCGATGCCGCGCTTGCCGAAGCCGCCGGGCACCAGGATCGCGTCGTACTTGGCCAGGTGGGCGACGCTTTCGCCGTTGCTCAGGTTCTCGGAGTCGAGGTAGTCGACCTTCACGTGCACGTGGTTCTTGATGCCGGCGTGGCGCAGCGCCTCGTTCAGCGACTTGTAGCTGTCCGACAGGTCGACGTACTTGCCGACCATGGCGATGTTCACCTCGCCGCGCGGGTGCTCCACCTCGTACACCAGGTCGTCCCAGCGCTTCAGGTTCGCCGGGGGCGTGTTCAGGCGCAGCTTGTCGCACACCAGGCCGTCGAGGCCCTGTTCGTGCAGCACGCGCGGCACCTTGTAGATGGTGTCCACGTCGGGCATGGAAATCACGCCCCAGCGCGGCACGTTGGTGAAGAGGCTGATCTTTTCCGCCTCTTCTTCCGGCACGATGCGGTCGGCGCGGCACAGCAAGGCATCGGGCTGGATGCCGATCTCGCGCATCTTCTGCACCGTGTGCTGCGTCGGCTTGGTCTTCAGCTCGCCGGCGGCCTTGATGAAGGGCACGTAGGTGAGGTGGACGAAGGCGGAGTTGTTGGGCCCGAGCTTCAGCGCCATCTGGCGCACCGCCTCCAGGAAGG
>JAQGMY010000141.1 GCA_028292105.1 Ramlibacter sp. | reverse complement strand
GTGCGGATCCAGCGCACGCCGACGCCGCGCACCGCCGACTCGATGCTGTTGTTGGTGCTGCGGATCGGGCTGGTCGCCCTGGACGACAGCACGTCCTGCCCGCCGGTGGCGGCCGAATAGCCGTTGTCGATCACCACCAGCACGTTGTCGCTCTGGTTGAAGACCGCGTTGCCGACGCCGCTGGTCAGGCCGTTGTGCCAGAAGCCGCCGTCGCCCATGATCGACAGCGTGCGCTTGCTGGTTTCGGTGGTGTTGAACGCCGAGGCGCCGGCCCAGCCGAGCCCGTAGCCCATGGTGGTGGCGCCTATGTTGAACGGCGGCAGGATCGAGAACAGGTGGCAACCGATGTCGCAGCTCACGTGGTGGGCCCCAAGCTCCCGCTCCACCAGCTTGATCGCGGTGAAGATCGGCCGCTCCGGGCAACCGGTGCAGAACGACGGCGGCCTGGGATGCACCTGCTCCACGGCCTCCTGAACGGCGGAGGCTGCGCTCGGTGCAGGCAGCAGCGGCGGCAAGGTGGCGGGACGCGCCGCTGCCGGCAAGGACACCGGCAGCAAGCCCGGCGCCTGGCGCTCGATGAAGCGGGCGACGCCCTTGACCACCACGCCGCCGGTGTACTCGCCGGCCATGGGGAACACGTCCTTGCCATGCACCTTCGTCTGCACGTCGGCCTTGCGCAGCATCGCGTTCACTGCCTGCTCGATGAAGTCCGGCTGGCCTTCCTCCACCAGCAGGATCGCGCGCTTGCCGGCGCAAAAGCGGGTGAATTCCGCGTCCACCAGCGGATAGGTGACGTTCAGCACGTAGAGGGGAACGCGCGACTCGCCGAACGCGTCGGCCAACCCCAGCAGTTCGAGCGCGCGCAGCACCGAGTTGTAGAGGCCGCCCTGCAGCACGATGCCGACGTCCTGCGCATCTTCGGCGAAGAACTCGTTGAGCCCGCGCTCCTGGATGAAGCGCACCGCGGCCGGCCAGCGCTGGGCGATCTTTTCGTGTTCGTGCAGGTAGGTTGCGGGCGGCAGCGCGATGCGGTCCACGTCCCGCCGCGGATGCTCCATCGCATCCTTGAGCGTGAACGACGGCCGCACGTTGTCGCGCGCCTGGAAGCTGCCGTGCACGTGGCAGGCGCGGATGCGCAGCTGCAGCATGACGGGCGTGTGGCTGGCTTCCGAGAGTTCGAACCCGAGCTCCACCGCCTGCACGATGCTGGGCAGGTTGGGCCGCGGATCGAGCAGCCAGACCTGCGACTTCATGGCAAAGGCATGCGAGCGCTCCTGCATGATGCTGGAGCCCTCGCCGTAGTCCTCGCCGACGATCAGCAGCGCGCCGCCGGTGACGCCGCCGGAGGCCAGGTTGGCCAGCGCGTCCGAGGCGACGTTGGTGCCGACGGTGGACTTGAAAGTGACGGCGCCCCGCAGCGGGTAGTTCACCGAGGCGGCCAGCGTCGCCGTCGCGGTGGCTTCGGAAGCGCTGTGCTCGAAGTGGACCCCGAGCTCCTCGAGGATGTCGTTGGCGTCGGTCAGCACGTCCATCAGGTGCGAGATCGGCGCCCCCTGGTAGCCAGCGACATAGGAGACGCCGGACTGCAGCAGGGCCTTGGTGACGGCGAGGATGCCTTCGCCCCGGAACTCGTCGCCGGCGCCGAGCTTCAGCTTGGTGACTTCAGTGGAAAAAGAGCGTTCGGCCATGGCAATGCGTAGTGTTTGGCGGCAATCTAAGCGAGCGGCCCGTATGTGGCGAATGGTTTGTGTGGATGTCCAGCATCGATCTCGTGAATAATCAGTGGCAACCCTGAGGCCGGACCCCGCATGAATTTCCGCCAGCTGGACCTGAATCTCCTGCGCGTGCTCGCCGTGCTGCACCGCACGCGCTCCGTCACCGCCGCCGGGAAGTCGCTGGCGCTTTCGCAGTCCGCCACCAGCAATGCGCTGGCGCGGCTGCGGCGCTGTTTCGGCGACGAGCTGTTCGTGCGTTCACCGCGCGGGCTGCAGCCGACGCAGCGCTGCGAAGTGCTGGCGCCGGCGGTGCTGGAACACCTGCGCTCCCTGGAAGCCTTGCTGGAGGGGCGCGACCATTTCGAGCCGGCCACCACCGACCGCCACTGGAAACTTTCGTTGTCAGATGTCGGTGAGATGCTCTTCCTGCCGCCACTGGCCGCGCGGCTGCGCACGGAGTCACCGCGTGCATCGCTGTCCAACGTGTCAGTCGCAGCGAGCGAGGTGGCCGCGGCGCTGGAAGCACGTGAAATCGACGCCGCCATCGGCATCCTGCATCCGCGCCACCGCGGCGTCCACGCCGACCTGCTGTTTCGCGAGCAGTACGTCGCGATCACGGCGCCGGGCTGGCGGCCACCGGGCGGCGGCCGCTCGCGGTCGCTGGCGTTCGAGCAACTGGCGGACGCTTCGCTGGTGGTCGCTTCCCCCACCGCCACCTTCCATGGCAGCGTCGAGCAGATGCTGGTGCGGATGAAGCTGGCGCACCGCATCGTGCTGCGGGCGCGGCATTTCGGCGCCTTGCCCGAACTGACGCACACCACCGACCTGGTGGCGGTCGTGCCCGACATGTATGCGCGCAAGCTGGAGGAGCGCTACGACCTGCGGGTCTGGCGCCTGCCGCAAGCGCCGATGTACGACGTGCGGCTGGTGTGGCATGCCAGCACCACCAGCGACCCGGCGCACCAGTGGCTGCGCGCACAGCTGCACGAGCTGTTCAGCCGCGTTCCGACCAGCGGCCAGGCGGGTAGGGGCGCGGCCTCGCCTGGATGAGGCTTCAGCCGCGCAAAATCACCGGGCGCAGCGGCCTTCGCTCTTCTGCGTCCACCCCTGCTCGTCGGAAATGGACTGACCACCTCGCAGCAATCAGTAGGTCTCCAGGTGCAGGCGGCCTTCGCGCCTCAGCGCCCCGCCCACTGCGTCCCAATCAAGCCCCGCCGCCTGTGCCACGTCGCGCAGGGTCAGCACGACGCCCTCCTCCATCGCCTTGAGCCCGCAAACGTAGAAGTACGCGTTCGGGTCGTCCAGCAACGGGGCCAGATCGGCCGCGCGTTCGCGCATCAGGTCCTGAACGTACCGCCTGGGCTGCCCGGGCACGCGGCTGAACGCCAGGTTGATGTCGATGAAGTCCTTGGGCAGGCTTTGCAGCGGCCCGAAGTACGGCAGTTCCTCGGGGGTCCGCGCACCGAAGAACAGCATCAACTTGCCGCCCTCGAACTTGCCCGACTGCCGCAGGCGCCGGCGCCACTCGGTCATGGCCCGCATCGGGGCCGACCCGGTGCCGGTGCAGATCATCACGAGATGACTGCGCGGGTGGTTCGGCATCAGGAAACTCGCACCGAAGGGCCCGATCACCTCCACCTTGTCGCCCACCTGCAAGTCGCACATGTAGTTGCTGGCCACGCCGCGCACCGGCTTGCCATGGTGGTCTTCCAGCACCCGCTTGATCGTCAGCGAGACGTTGTTGTAGCCGGGGCGCTCGCCGTTGCGGGGACTTGCGACGCTGTACTGGCGCGGGAAGTGCGGCTTGCCATCGGCGTCCAGCCCCGGCGGGACCACGGCGATGCTCTGCCCTTCCAGCAAGGGAAAGGGCGTGGTGCCGAAGTCCAGCACGATGTGATGGGTGTCGTTGTCCCTGCCGACCTTCGTCACACGCACGTTGCCCGTGACCGTGGCGGCCAGCGTCTTCGCCTGTTGCTTGGGGCCGTACAAGTTGGTGTACGGGTGGGCAGCGGACCACGGCGGAACCGTCGCGCCGTAGACGGCGCTGCGGAATGCCTCGTCCTGTGTGGCCGGCGCCAGCGGCATGTCGTGCGGTTGGGCATCGACGACATCCGCCATCGATGCCCCGGCGGCGGCGAGGTCGTCAGCGCTCAGCTCCGGCGGCAGCTCGTCCCAGCCCAGCTGCTCCTCCAGCGAGTACGCCTTCACCCGCGGCATGGTCCGCCAGCTGTCGATGCTGCCGGTCGGGCATGGCGAGATGCAGTCCATGCACAGGTTGCACTTGGTGGCATCGACAACGTAGTTGCGCGAATCGTGCGTGATGGCGCCAACCGGGCACGTCACCTCGCACGTGTTGCACCGGATGCAGATTTCCGGGTCGATCAGATGCTGCTTGAGGATGGTGATTTCGGACTGGTCCATGGTGGCCCCGCGCGTTCGGCGCGGGCTCAGGCGAAACGCACGTACTCGAAATCCACCGGCTGGCGGTTCACGCCCATGGCCGGCGGCGCGATCCAGTTGGCGAACTTGCCCGGCTCGACCACGCGCCCCATCAGGCTGGACACAAATGCGCGGTCTTCCGGCGTGGGCAGCCATTCGCTCTTCCTGGCATTCCACTCTGATTCGCTCACCACCTTGCCCTCGGGCGAGACTTTGAGTCCCGCCAGGCCGCCGATGTTGCGGTGGAAGGCCTTGTGCGGCACGACCAGGCGCAACGGAATGCCGGCCTTGGTGATCACCTTGTTCCAGCGGTCGACGCCGGCCACGCTGTCCTTGATGTAGTCGTCGCGCAGTACCTCGTTCAACGCGTTGAGCATCGGCACTTCCTTTTCCACCAGCTGGCCGTCCCTGGCCTGCAGGATCCGGTAGCTCTGGCCCTTGAGCTGGTGGTCGTCGTCCCGCTTGGTTTCCTCGTAGCGGCCCTTCAGCCCCGTGCTGTAGAAGGTGGCGGCATTGCTGCTCTCGTCGGCACCGAACAGGTCCACGGTCACGCTGTAGTGGAAGTTCAGGTAGCGCTGCACGGTCGGCAGGTCGATCACGCCGGCTTCGCGCAAGGTCTTCGGATCATCCGTCTTCAGCTGGTTCATCGCCTGGCAGGTGCGCTGGATGACCCGGCTGATGCCGCTCTCGCCCACGAACATGTGGTGGGCTTCCTCGGTCAGCATGAACTTGGTGGTGCGAGCCAGCGGGTCGAAGGCGCTTTCCGCCAGTGCCGACAGCTGGAACTTGCCGTCGCGGTCCGTGAAGTAGGTGAACATGAAGAACGCCAGCCAGTCCGGAGTCGGCTCGTTGAAAGCCTGCAGGATGCGCGGGTTGTCTTCCTGGCCGCTGCGCCGCTCCAGCAGTGCATCGCCTTCCTCGCGGCCGTCGCGGCCGAAGTACTTGTGCAGCAGGTAGACCATCGCCCAGAGGTGGCGACCTTCCTCGACGTTGACCTGGAAGAGATTGCGCAGGTCGTACTGGCTCGGCGCCGTTGCACCGAGGTGGCGCTGCTGCTCCACCGAAGCCGGTTCGGTGTCGCCCTGCGTCACGATGATGCGGCGCAGGTTGGCCCGGTACTCGCCAGGGATGTCCTGCCAGGCGGCTTCACCCTTGTGATCGCCGAAGTGGACTTCGCGTTGCACGCCCGGGTTCAGGAAGATTCCCCAGCGGTAATCGGGCATCTTGACGTGGCCGAACTGGGCCCAGCCCTGCGGATCGACGCTGATGGCGGTGCGCAGGTAGACATCGAAGTCCTGCGACCCGTCGGGCCCCATGTCGCCCCACCAGCTGAGGAAATTCGGCTGCCATTGCTCCAGCGCCCGCTTGAGCGTGCGGTCGTCTTCCAGGTTGACGTTGTTGGGAATCTTTTCGCTGTAATTGATGGTGGACATGTCTGCTCCGATGCTTGAACGTTGAGGGTGATGCGAATGGGCGGCGCGCTGGACCAGGAGCGTCCAGCGCCGTACTTCCTACACACGGTTCCAGTCGAAGCCGGCGCGCTCGCCCTTGCCGTAGACCTTCAGGGCGCCCTTTTCACCGACTGCATTGGGGCGCTGGAAAATCCAGTTCTGCCAGGCTGTCAGCCGGCCAAAAATGCGGGTGAACATGTTCTCCGGCCCATTGAAGCGCAGGTTGGCCTCGAGTCCGGTCAGCGCATCGGGGCTCATCGCCACCCGCTCCTCGATCGCCAGGCGGGTCTCGTCGGCCCAGTCGATGTCGTCCGGGTTGCTGGTGACCAGGCCGAGCGCGAACGCGGCGTCGGCATCGAGCGGCTGGCCGGCCTTGGCGCGAACCGCTTCGAGGGCAGGCTGCTCGTCGTAGAAGCGGCGCTGCAGCCGCGACTGGCCGGTCACCATGGGGAACAAGCCGAAGTTGGCGTCGGCCACCGTGATGCCGGGAGCCTTGGCCTGGTCGCCGGGCAGCGCCAGGTGGTAGCTGCGGTCGCAGGCGAGCGCCAGCTCCAGCAGGCTGCCGGCGAAGCAGGAGCCGGACTCGATCAGCGCGAACAGGCTGCGCGATGAAACGTCGAAGCGGCTGAACGTCCGGCGCAGGTAGCCGATCGTCTCGCGCACCAGCCAGTTCTGCTGGTTCGCCAGCAGCACGGCGTCGCTGGACAGCACCGCCGCCGGGTCTCCCAGCGTCTTGACCAGCCAGATGCCGATGTCGAGTTCATTGGTCCGCATCATGAGGATGGCGTCTTCCATTTCGCGCGCGATCGCCAGCGGATACCAGGCAACGCCCGCCGCTTCGATGCCCGCGATGTCGGTCGGCTGGGGGCCGGTGGGGCCCTTCACCGTGAAAGTCGCCACACGCCGGGCACGATCGATCTCCACGGTGACGTGCTGGTAGCGCAGCGCATCAGCCTCGGTCGTGCGTTCCAGGGGGACGAGCTGAACGCCCTTGGCATGGGCCGGCCGGTCGCTCTGTTGCGCCAGCTGCAGCGCCCGCTCCTGCACCTTGGCGGCGAACTGCCCGGGCTTGACCACTTCGTCCACCAGGCGCCAGTCCTTGGCCTTCTGCCCGCGCACGCCCTCCGCCGTGGTGCAGAAGATGTCGGCGAGGTCGTGGCGGACGTGACGCTTGTCCGTTATCCGCGTGAGGCCGCCGGTGCCGGGCAGCACTCCGAGCAGCGGGACTTCCGGCAGGCTCACCGCGCTGCTGCGGTCGTCGATCAGCACGATCTCGTCGCAGGCGAGCGCCAGCTCGTAGCCGCCGCCGGCACAGGCGCCGTTGACGGCTGCGAGGAATTTCAGTCCGCTATGCCGGGAGGAGTCCTCCAGCCCGTTGCGCGTCTCGTTCGTGAACTTGCAGAAGTTCACCTTCCACGAGTGGCTGGACACGCCGAGCATGAAGATGTTGGCGCCTGAACAGAACACCTTTTCCTTGCCGCTGGTGAGGATCACGGTGCGCACTTCGGGATGCTCGAAGCGCACGCGGTTGATCGCGTCGTTCAGTTCGATGTCGACGCCGAGGTCATAGCTATTGAGCTTGAGCTTGTACCCGGGACGCAGGCCGCCGTTCTCGTCGAAATCAGCGACCAGCGTTGCCACCGGGCCTTCGACCTTCAGCTTCCAGTGCTTGTAGCGGGAGGGTTCGGTGCGGTAGTCAACGGGAGCGGGTGGCGTCATGAGTGTCTCCTGGCGGCAGCAAAGTGCATTAAGCGGGCTTGAAGACATGCAGCATATTGCAGGTCTTCGCCGCTGGCAATCAAAATTGCATGGAGACCGCGGGCTTTGCAGGGCCACTGTTACCCCATCGGTAGGAGTCCCGGCCGATCGCACGGAAACGGGTCAGCATTGACTGCGGCCTGGCCCAGAGGTAAAGTCTCACATGCAGCATACTGCATAACCAGCAACTCGCCTAGCGCGCTCCTCCTCATGATGCTTCTGCCCAATCACCTCAGCGGCCGCTGGACCTCCGGCACCGGAACAGGCTCCGTCCTGCGCGACCCAGTCCTTGGAACGGAGCTGGTACGCGTCGACGCCACGGGCCTCGACCTGCCTGCCGGTTTCGCGTTCGCGCGCACGCAAGGCGCAGCGGCGTTGCGGGAACTCACATACCGCGCGCGCGGCGAACTCCTGGCGGCGATCGCCAAGGTGCTCCAGGCAAATCGCGATGCGTACTACGAGATCGCAACGGCGAACAGCGGCACGGTGAAGGGCGACTCCGCGGTGGACATCGACGGTGCCATCTACACGCTGGGCACCTACGCGAAGCTGGCGTCGACGCTGGGCGACCGGAAGTACCTGTTCGACGGTGACGCGACCAGCCTGGCCAAGGACGGAACCTTCCAGTCGCGCCACTTCCTCGTGCCCACCCGGGGCCTCGCCCTCTTCATCAACGCCTTCAACTTCCCCTCGTGGGGCTTGTGGGAAAAAGCCGCCCCGGCCCTGCTGTCGGGCGTGCCGGTGGTGGTCAAGCCGGCCACGTCGACGGCCTGGCTGACGCAGCGCATGGTGAAGGATGTGGTCGACGCCGGGGTGTTGCCCGCTGGCGCCCTGTCCGTCGTCTGCGGCAGCTCCGCCGGCCTGCTGGATGCGCTGGAACCCTTCGACGTGCTGTCCTTCACGGGCTCCGCCGAAACGGCCGCTACCATCCGCTCGCACCCTGCCGTGGCACAAAGATCGGTGCGCACCAACATCGAGGCAGACAGCCTCAATTCGGCGATCCTGCTGCCCGGCGAGGACGCGACGAGCCCCGCCTTCGACCTGTTCGTCAAGGAGGTGGCCCGCGAAATGACGGTGAAGGCGGGCCAGAAGTGCACCGCGATCCGGCGCGCCTTCGTGCCGGAATCGCTGTACGACGCGACCGCCGCGGCGCTGAACGCGCGGCTGGGCAAGACCACCGTCGGCAACCCGCGCAACGAGACCGTGCGCATGGGCTCGCTGGTGAGCCGGGCGCAGCTGCAGTCCGTGCGTGACGGCATTGCGGCACTCAGGCAAGAGGCACAGCTGCTGCACGACGGCGACACCCATGGCCTGGTCGACGCCGATCCCGGCGTCGCCTGCTGCGTCGGCCCGACGCTGTTTGGCGTGCGCGACGGCGATGCGGCGCACATCGTGCACGAGCGCGAGGTGTTCGGCCCGGTTGCCACGCTGGTGCCCTTCCGGTCGGTGGAACATGCAGTCAGCCTGGTGCGCCGCGGGCAAGGATCACTCGTCTCTTCCCTGTATGGGAGCGATCCCGCTGCGCTGGCCGACACCGCCATCGAGCTCGCTGATTCGCACGGGCGGGTCCATGTCATCAGCCCGGATGTCGCAAGCAGCCAGACCGGCCACGGCAACGTCATGCCGCAGTCGATGCATGGCGGGCCTGGCCGCGCGGGCGGCGGCGAGGAGCTGGGCGGCCTGCGGGCGCTGAATTTCTACCATCGCCGTGCCGCCATCCAGGCCGGCAGCGCCGTTCTCGCGGCACTCGCCGGCTGACACGCAGCCGCCTCACCCATCAGCACGCGTCCCCGTCAGGGACACAGGAGACAACATGGCAGCAAGACAACCGGTGGCAGCACCGCCGGAGCAGTACAACTTCGCCGCGGACGTGCTCGCACGGAACGCGGGCCGCCACGGCAAGACGGCCTTCGCCGACGACAGTGGCACGCTGACGTACGGCGCGCTCGACGAGCGGGTGCGCCGGATGGCGGCTGCGCTTCTTGCATCGGGTGTGCGCCGGGAAGAACGCGTGCTGCTGCTGATGCACGACTGCAACGAGTGGCCGGTCGCATTCCTCGGGGCGATCTTCGCCGGCGTCGTGCCGGTGGCAGTCAACACGCTGCTGACCGCCGACGACTACGCCTACATGCTGGAACACGCCCGGGCCCAGGTGGCGCTCGTCTCGGCGCCGCTGCTGCCGACGCTGAGCGCCGCCATGGCGAAGGGTCGCCATGAGCTGAAGCAGGTGATCGTGGTGAAGCCGGAGGGCGAACTTGCCGCCAGTGGAAAAGACTTCGAGCGCACCTTGTCCGGCGTGGCACCCATGCGCGAGGCAGCGGCAACACGGGGCGACGATCCTGCTTTCTGGCTCTACTCGTCAGGCTCGACCGGTCGGCCCAAGGGCGCCGTGCACACCCACGCCAACCCGTATTGGACCGCCGAGCTGTACGGCTGCGGCGTGCTGGGACTGCAGGAATCCGATGTCTGCTTCTCGGCGGCAAAACTCTATTTCGCCTACGGGCTGGGCAACGCGCTGACCTTTCCGCTGTGGGTTGGCGCAACGGTGCTCCTGATGGCCGGCAGGCCGACGCCCGAGGCGGTCTTCCGCCGCTGGACCGCCGCCGCAGCGGACGCGCAGCCGACCGTGTTCTACGGCGCGCCCACCGGCTTCGCCGGCATGCTCGCATCGCCGCTGCTGCCCGCTCGGACGCAGACCCGGCTGCGGCTGGTCTCTTCCGCGGGAGAGGCCCTGCCCGCCGAACTGGGCGAGCGTTTCAAGGCGCATTTCGACGTGGACATCATCGACGGCATCGGCTCCACGGAAATGCTGCACGTGTACCTGTCGAACCGGCCGGGGAAAGTCCGTTACGGCAGCACCGGCTGGCCGGTGCCCGGCTACGACATCGAACTGCGTGGCGAAGATGGCCAGCCGGTACCCGACGGCGAGCCCGGCGACCTGTATATCAAGGGTCCTTCCAGTGCATTGATGTACTGGTCCAACCGGGCCAAGACTTGCGAGACCTTCCAGGGCAGCTGGTGCAAGAGCGGCGACAAGTACGTGCGCAACGCGGACGGGTCGTACACCTACGGCGGCCGCAGCGACGACATGCTCAAGGTCAGCGGGATCTACGTGAGCCCGTTCGAGGTGGAGGCGACCCTGGTGCAGCACGCCTGCGTCCTCGAAGTTGCCGTGATCGGCGTGCCCGACGCCGAGGGGCTCACGAAGACCAAGGCGTTCGTCGTGTTGAAGGCAGGCAAATCCGCGACCGAAGAGGAACTCAAGGCCTTCGTGAAGGAGCGGCTGGCCGCATACAAGTACCCGCGCTCGATCGAATTCATCGAGGAGTTGCCCAAGACAGCCACCGGCAAGATCCAGCGTTTCAGGCTGAGGGAACGGGAAGCGGCCGGGCACTGAGCGAAACCGGCCGCGAACCTTGGCTGCTACTGCACGCTGAAGAATAACAAGCCTCGATCACTCGAGGCTTTTGCTGTCCGGCGGTGTGCGCTGGTCGCCGTGGTCAAGCCGGTTGATCCAACACACCAGCCGCCTCGGCGTACGCCCAGACTTCCGCGATGTAGCGCGCCTTGCGCTCCGCCGGCAGCCAGGCCCCATCAAAAGCGTTGATCATCAAGCGGGCCAGCTCCTGCCGGCTGAAGCCGCCAGCCAGGGCCA
>JAQGMY010000134.1 GCA_028292105.1 Ramlibacter sp. | reverse complement strand
GTCGACAGCACGCAGGACATGCGCGCCGAGATGTCGCTGATCCTCGAGTCGCTGGGCATCCCGGTCGAAGTGTTCCACCACGAAGTGGCGGGCGCCGGCCAGAACGAAATCGGCACGCGTTTCTCCACGCTGGTGGAGCGCGCCGACTGGTCGCAGCTGCAGAAGTCCGTGATCCAGAACGTGGCCAACGCCTACGGCAAGACCGCGACCTTCATGCCCAAGCCCATCGTGGGCGACAACGGCTCCGGCATGCACGTGCACCAGTCTGTGTGGAAGGGCGGCAAGAACCTGTTCGCCGGCGAAGGCTATGCCGGCCTGAGCGATTTCGCCCTGTACTACATCGGCGGCATCATCAAGCACGCGCGCGCGCTGAACGCCATCACCAACCCCGGCACCAACAGCTACAAGCGCCTGGTGCCCGGCTTCGAGGCGCCGGTGAAGCTGGCGTACTCGTCGCGCAACCGCTCGGCGTCGATCCGCATCCCGTACGTGGCCAACCCGAAGGGCCGGCGCATCGAGTGCCGCTTCCCGGATCCGCGGATGAACCCGTACCTGGGCTTCGCCGCCATGCTGATGGCCGGCCTGGACGGCGTCGAGAACAAGATCCATCCGGGCGAAGCCGCCACCAAGGACCTGTACCACCTGCCGCCGGAAGAAGACGCGAAGATCCCGACCGTGTGCCACAGCCTCGACCAGGCGCTGGAGTACCTGGACCAGGATCGTGCGTTCCTGACCAAGGGCGGCGTGTTCAGCGACGCCATGATCGATGCCTACATCGAGCTGAAGATGACGGAAGTGCAGCGCTTCCGCATGACGACGCATCCGATCGAGTTCGATATGTATTACTCGCTGTAAGGCGGGTGGGCAGGGGAGGTGCGCGGCGGAGCCGCACACCCTACGGGCCGGCGTATGTGGTGGATGGCGATTGGCTTTCGTAGGGTGTGCGGCCCCGGCCGCGCACCTCCCCCGAACACTGTATTTGGTTACCTTGCAAAACCACGAAAGGGCGACAAATGTCGCCCTTTCCCTTTCAAATCAACAGCTTACTTGGCAATCTGAAGAGATTGCGCGATACTGAAAGGCCGTCCCCTGCGCGTCCGGAGGATGCAAGGAGCACCGCATGAAGTTCGTTTTCGCACTGATTCCCCTCGCTGTTCTCGCCATCAACGCCAGCGCCTTCGCGCAGGGCAAGATGTGGCGCTGCCCTGGCAATGTCTATACCAACGACGAGGCCTTCGCCAAGACGCAGGGCTGCAAGATGTTCGACGGCGGCAACGTCACCGTGGTCACGGGCACCAAGGTCAATGGCGCCGCGGCCGCTGGCTCCGGCACCAACAATGGCGTGAAAGTTGCAACGGCTCCGCAGAGCGCGGCCAGCCCCGGCCAGCGCGTGGATGCCGGCGAGCAGAAGGCGCGCGACGGCGAAGCCCGCGCCATCCTCGAAGCGGAACTGAAGAAGTCCGAAGCGCGCCTGGCCGAGCTGCAGAAGGAATTCAACAGCGGAGAGCCCGAGAAGTTGGGCCCGGAACATCGCAACTACCAGAAGTACCTCGACCGGGTCGCGGAGCTCAAAGCCAGCATCGAACGGACCGAGAAAGACATTGCGGGACTCAAGCGAGAACTCGCCCGCAGCAGCGGCGCCAGCGGCTCCGCTGCCCGCTAGGGCGTTCCAGGCCTTCGACCTGCTGGCCACCCTGGTGGCCGTGGTGCAGGGCGACGGCACGGTGCTGTTCGCCAACGCCGCCCTCGAGGACGCCATCGGCTCCTCCCGCCGCACCATCGAAGGTGCGAGCCTCCTCAAGATGTTCGCCGAACCGCAGCTGCTGGGCACTGCGCTCGACGGCGCGCGCGTGAACCAGTACGCGGCGCTGCGCTACGACGCCTGGTTGCTGCGGCAGACCATGGAGCCGCTGCTGGTGCACGTGGTGCTGGCGCAGACCGATGTGCCCGATCAATTCGTGGTCGAACTGCTGCCGCTCGAAGCGCAGGCGCGGCAGGACCGCGAAGAGCGCCTGATCGACCAGGCGCAGGCCAACAAGGAGTTGATCCGCAACCTGGCGCACGAGATCAAGAATCCCCTGGGCGGCATCCGCGGCGCGGCGCAGCTGCTGGAGATGGAGATCGACTCGCGCGAGCTCAAGGAATACACGCGCGTCATCATCCATGAAGCCGACCGCCTGCAGACGCTGGTCGACCGCTTGCTGGCGCCGCATCGCCGGCCGCACGTGGTGGGCGACGTCAACATCCACGAGGTGCTGGAGCGGGTGCGCTCGCTGGTGCTGGCCGAGTTCCCGCGCGGGCTGCGCGTGGTGCGCGACTACGACACGTCGATCCCTGAATTCCGCGGCGACCGCGAGCAGCTGATCCAGGCGGTGCTGAACATCGCCCACAACGCCTGCCAGGCGCTGTCCGACCGCATCGCGGCAGGCGATGCGCAGCTGGTGTTCAAGACGCGCGTGGGCCGACAGGTGACCTTCGGCAAGCAGCGCTATCGACTGGCACTGGAATTGCATGTCATCGACAACGGGCCCGGTGTACCGGACTCGATCAAGGACCGCATCTTCTATCCGCTCGTCTCGGGCACGGAAGGCGGCTCCGGCCTGGGGCTGACGCTGGCGCAAACCTTCGTGCAGCAGCATCATGGCCTGATCGAGTGCGACAGCGTGCCGGGGAGGACGGACTTCAAGATCCTCGTCCCCTTGCCCTGAAGGACACCATGACATTGCACGAGGCGACAGGGAAATACATGAAGCCGATCTGGATCGTTGACGATGACCAATCCATCCGCTTCGTGCTTGAAAAAGCGCTGATGCGGGAGGACCTGCCCACCCGCAGCTTCACCAACGCACGCGAGGTCCTGACGGCGCTCGACGGCGGCAGCGACGAGGACGGGCCGCAGATCCTGGTGAGCGACATCCGCATGCCGGGTGGCTCGGGGCTCGACCTGCTGATGAAGGTCAAGGAAAAGCATCCGGGGCTGCCGGTCATCATCATGACGGCGTTCTCGGACCTGGACAGCGCGGTCTCCGCGTTCCAGGGCGGCGCTTTCGAATACCTGCCCAAGCCCTTCGACCTGCCCAAGGCGGTGGAGCTGATCCGCCGCGCGGTGGAGGAAAGCCAGCGCGAGGAAGTCGCCGAAGAAAGGATGGCGGCGGCGCCGGAGATGCTGGGCCAGGCGCCGGCGATGCAGGACGTGTTCCGCGCGATCGGCCGGCTGTCGCAGAGCAATGTCACGGTGATGATCACCGGCGAGTCGGGCTCGGGCAAGGAACTGGTGGCGCGGGCGCTGCACAAGCACTCGCCGCGCGCCGGTGGTCCCTTCGTCGCGATCAACACCGCGGC
>JAQGMY010000132.1 GCA_028292105.1 Ramlibacter sp. | reverse complement strand
GTGGAGCTTGGGTAAGGTGCCAGAGACAGCCTAGATGCTGTGTAAGAAACCGCGTGATGAACGCGGCGAGCAATTGGCAGACGTAGGACATTTCCACATTTGCGTGCCAAGCGCCGCATTTGTCCGGTAGCGTACAGAAACGCGGTTGCGTCTTTACAAAAATGGGAGCATGTCAACGGGAGATGGACATGTCAGCACCACAGTTTCGCGCCGCGGAAACGGTGGCTTTCCAGCTTGTTGCACTGTTGGAGATGTACGAAGAACGTGTCGCGAAACTAAGCGCGATCCGGTTTGATCCAACGTTGTATGCGCAGGTGACGCGCGACATCGATTCGATGCGGCTGTACTGCGCAAGCCTACCGATCCTTAGCGTGCCTTGGGTGCATCTGCTCATTTCTCACACAGAGCTCGTGCATTCCCTTTTCAAGTGTGCCAACGCCGGCAAGGTGTTGCCGCAGGTTGAAAAGTGCCGCGCTGCCCACTTGAGTGCGGTCCGCTCCTTGCGGGAAAAGTGCCTCTACCAGTTCAGCCGGGCAGACAGCGCACACTGAGATCGGTATTTGTCGCTTCGCAGGAGGAGCTTCGGCTCAGAGACGAATTCCGCGTACTCACGCAAAGCCTTAATGACATCGCACTCACCGAAGAGCAGGCCAAAGTCCAGGTCAACTTGCTCCCATTTCATTTCCCCGGCTTCGCTGTGACGGCAACCTAGGTCCAGCAGAGCAATGGTCCATCCGCATGTTTGGCAGGGCGTAGAAGCGTTCTACGTGGGCTCGGCAACTGTTGTAGCCCTTGGTGCCTTCCCTTCCTTCAGGAACGCATCAAGCACCGTGTGGAGCAGCTTGAGCGTCTCGCCCTTCAATACAACGCTCGTCACCGCGTCCGCTTCCATGAGCGCTGCAACCTGCTCCGCGACCTTTCGGTCCCCAGTCTTGCAGGACTTCATGAACGCCACACCGTGGATGGTCTTGCGCCACCACCAACATCGCCGCGTAGTTGAGAGACATGCCTTATGACCTCCAGTTTTAAGAGGTCGCAAGCCTTCGTTCGGGTGCCCAAGAGATCAACACCTACGTGACAGAACCGTTGTGTAGTACGTCTTTTGCACGTACCTGAGGCGTCGCCACAGCGGAAAGCTGCGCGTGAAGGCCCAAGCAGCGCGAAGTACGGCCAAGTGCGCCAAGCCGTTTCTAATGCGTTCTAGGGATGTTTTCTCAGGGAGATCGGCAGCGTTAGGGCAACGGGGCGTCCACGATCAACCCGACGTGTAGTTCCCGAATTCGCTCCTCCACGTAATACCCGCCATATTCCGTGTACCGCAGGAAAGGCCGGCCGCAGCGCACGCATTCCCAAACATCGCAGCGGTTGTATGGAAAGTAGCCGGTCGCGATCGGCGCATCGGGCGACCAGGCATGCGTGCCGCGCGGATGGTATTCCTCCAGCGTCGGATCCTCCACCTCCGGATCGCGCAAGGTGCCGATCCGGTGCAGCTTGTCGCGGGAGAAGGTGCCGGGCAGTGCCTCCCAACCGGGCGCCACCAGTGCAGCGCATTCGGGGCAGGCGGCCTTGGGCCTGCCCTGCGCGAGCAGGCGCAAGGCCTGGGCATCCATGCGGGGGACCTCGTCTGGCGTCATCGCTGTATTGTGGCTGGTGTACGCTGGCGCCATGAGCCACGATCACGATCACGATCATCCGCACGACGAGGACGAGGCGCGCTGGAAGCACGACGGCGTGCGCGTCATCCCCGGCAACCAGCTGGACGCGAACACGGCACAGACCCCCGGCATGGACCGCAAGGCGGCGATCGACTTCGCGCGCGTCGGTGCCCAGAAGCTGTGGGCCGGCACGGTGACCATCCACCCCAACGCCAAGACCGGCGCGCACCACCACGGCCACCTGGAGAGCGTGATCTACGTGGTGAAGGGCCGCGCCCGCATGCGCTGGGGCGAGCACCTCGAATTCACCGCCGAAGCCGGGCCCGGCGACTTCATCTACGTGCCGCCCTACGTTCCGCACCAGGAGATCAATGCCAGCCCGACCGAGCAGCTCGAGTGCGTGCTGTGCCGCAGTGACGGCGAAGCGGTCGCCATCAACCTGGACATCGCGCCCGCAGAAAAGCCCGAACAGGTGCTCTGGATCGATCCGACGCACCCGAAAGGCGGGGTCTGAATTGACGCTGCTGGCGGCGCGAAGGGCCTCCTGGCCCAGCCGTTGAACCCCATCGAAGGAGTCTTTCCATGCAATACCGCAACCTGGGCCGCTCGGCCTTGAAGGTCTCGCCGCTGTGCTTCGGCGGCAACGTGTTCGGCTGGACCGCCGACGAGCGCACCTCGTACTCCCTGCTGGACGCATGGGTGGATGCCGGCTTCAACTTCATCGACACGGCCGATGTCTATTCGCGCTGGGTGCCGGGCCACACCGGCGGCGAGTCCGAGGCGGTGATCGGCCGCTGGCTCCAGCAAGGCGGCCGGCGCGACAAGGTGGTGATCGCCACCAAGGTGGGCATGGACATGGGCGACGGGCGCGTCGGGCTGAAGCCGCAGCGCATCCGCGAAGCGGTGGAAGCCTCGCTCACGCGGCTGCAGGTGGACTGCATCGACCTGTACCAGGCGCACAAGGACGACGAGGCCACGCCGCAGGAAGAGACGCTGCAGGCTTTCGCCGCACTGATCAAGGAGGGCAAGGTGCGCGCGATCGGCGCCTCCAACTTCACGGCTGCGCGGCTGTCCGAGGCGCTGGAGACCAGCCAGCGGCTCGGGCTGCCGCGCTACGAATCGCTGCAGCCGCTCTACAACCTCTACGACCGTGCCGACTTCGAGGCGGAGCTGGCGCCGCTGTGCATCCGCGAAGAGGTCGGCGTGATCAACTTCTACTCGCTCGCGGCGGGCTTCCTGAGCGGCAAGTACCGCACGCCCGAAGACGCGGCCAAGAGCCCGCGCGGCGCCGCCAACGTCAAGAAGTACCTCAACCCGCGCGGGCTGAAGATCCTCGACGCCCTCGACCAGGTCGCCGAGCGCACCGGCCACACACCGGCGCAGGTCGCGGTGGCGTGGGTGATGGCCCGGCCCGCGATCAGCTCGCCGATCGCCAGCGCCACTTCGCTGGCGCAACTCGAGCAGCTGGTTCAGGCGGCGCAGCTGAAGCTGGACGCCGAAGCGATGGCCTTGCTGGATCAGGCCAGCACGTAGCCGGTAGGGTGTGCAAGCTCCGCTTGCGCACCTTGCGGCGGTCGATGGTGCGCAAGCAAGCTTGCACACCCTACGAGCACTGGACGTCCTTGCCAGCACGCAGCGCGTAGGGTGTGCAAGCTTCGCTTGCGCACCATGCGGCCGCCGAGGCTGCGCAAGCGAAGCTTGCAAGCGAGAAAACGTCGCTTACTGCGGCTCGATCTTCGCGTCGCGAATCGCCTTGCCCCACTTGACCGTCTCGGCGCGGTTGCGCTGCGCCAGCGCCTCGGGCGTGCCCGGCTCCACGGCGAAGCCGATGGGCGCGAACTTCTCCTGCAGCTCCTTGCTGTTGGCGGCGGCGTTGATCGCCGCATTGAACCTGGCAACGATCTCCGGCGGCGTGCCGGCCGGCGCGAACGCCGCGAAGTAGGCGATCAGCTCGTAGTCCTTGATGCCCAGCGCCTCGTTCACCGTGGGCAGCTCGGGGATCGCCGCGGAGCGCTTGGTGGAGGTGACGGCCAGTCCGCGCACCTTGCCGCCCTTGACCTGCGGCAGCATCACGGCGAAGTCGGCGCTGAACATCATCACCTGCCCGCCGATCAGGTCCGTCATGGCCGCCGGGCCGCTCTTGTACGGCACGTTGGTCATCTGGATGCCGGCCGCGTGCGCCATCATTTCGGCCGACACCAGCTGCGAGGTGCTGGCGCTGGCGAAGGTCACGAAGTTGGGCTTGGCCTTGGCCAGCGCCACGAATTCGCGCAGCGTCCTGGCAGGCACGTCGTTGTTGACGGCGATGATCAGCGGCACCGAGCCGAAGTAGCCGAGCGGCGTGAAGGCAGTGTCCTGGTCGTACGGCAGCTGCTTCATCAGGTGCTTGAGCGCGGCGTTGGTGCTGTTGGTCCCGATCATGATGGTGTAGCCGTCCGGCGCGGCCTTCGCCACGTCGGCCGCCCCGAGCATGCCGTTCACGCCCGGCTTGTTGTCCACGATGATGGTCTGGCCCAGGGTCCTGGACATCTCGGCGGCGAAGGCCCGCCCGATCTGGTCGGTGGCGCTGCCGGCGGCGAAGGGCACGACGGCGCGAATCGGCTTGCTCGGCCAGGCCTGCGCCATGGCACCCGAGGCCAGCAGCGAAGCAGCGGCCAGCACGGCCAGCGAGAGGAAGGTACGGCGCACGGTTGTTCTCCGGTGAAGCTTGTGCGCCGATTCTAGGGTCGCCGCCGAAAGGCACCCGAAGTCCTGCACCGCCCGCGCGCGCATCCCACGCCATCCCGGTGCGATCGCCACCCTTTGGTGCGCCTCCAGGCGCCTGATCGCCCGCTCCGAGAGGGCAACGGCCGCTGGCACGCTGCTTGCATCAAGGCTTCCATCAGGCCAGGGCACGCGCAGCGCGTGCCACCTTTGCCCAGGCGCACAACGACGTGCCGCCAGTGTGCACAACGAAGTGCACGCGATGGAACTGGTCCGGCGCCCCCACTCCCGTGGCGGGCGGCTTCGCAAAGGACAAAGCAATGAAGATCGTCGTCATCGGCCACGGCATGGTGGGCCACAAGTTCCTGGAAACCCTGGACGAGGCCGGCGTGCGCGCCTCGGAGGTCACGGTGCTGTGCGAAGAGCCGCGCCCCGCCTACGACCGCGTGCACCTGTCCGAGTTCTTCTGCGGCCGCAGCGCTGGCGACCTGTCGCTGGTGTCGCCCGGTTTCTTCGATCGCGACAACCTGCTGCTCAAGCTGGATTCGCGCGCCATCGCGATCGACCGCGAGCACAAGACCGTGACCGCCGCCAACGGTGAAGTGCTGCCCTACGACAAGCTGGTGATCGCGACCGGATCGTCGCCCTTCGTGCCGCCGGTGCCGGGCCGCGAACGGGCCGACTGCTTCGTCTACCGGACCATCGAAGACCTGGAAGCCATGCGCGAGTGCGGCGCCCGCTCGAAAAGCGGCGTTGTCATCGGCGGCGGGCTGCTCGGGCTCGAATGCGCCAAGGCCTTGCGCGACCTGGGCGTGCAGACGCATGTCGTCGAGTTCTCGCAGCGGCTGATGGCGCTGCAGGTCGACGACGCCGGCGGCGCCATGCTGCGCGGGAAGATCGAGGCCCTGGGCGTGGGCGTCCACACCGGCAAGAACACGGTGGAGATCGTCGACGGCACCGGGGCCAGGCACCGGCTGCTGTTCGCCGACGGCACGCACCTGGAATGCGACATGCTGGTGTTCTCCGCCGGCATCCGCCCGCGCGACGAACTGGCCAGGCAAGCCGGCCTGGCACTCGGCCCGCGCGGCGGCATCGCCATCGACGACCATGCGCGCACCAGCGACGAGGACATCTACGCGATCGGCGAATGCGCGGCCTGGAACGGCCAGGTGTTCGGCCTGGTCGCGCCGGGCTACGACATGGCCCGCGTGGCGGCCCGGCACCTGGCCGGTGAACCGGCGCGCTTCAACGGCGCCGACCTCAGCACCAAGCTCAAGCTGATGGGCGTCGACGTGGCCAGCATCGGCGATGCGCAGGGCCGCAGCCCCGGCAGCCGCAGCTTCCAGTTCAGCGACGAGCGCAAGCAGGTCTACAAGAAGATCGTGGTGTCCTCCTGCGGCAAGAAGCTGCTGGGCGCGGTGATGGTCGGCGACGCTGTCGAGTACGGCACCTTGCTGCAGCTGATGCTCAATGCGATCGACCTGCCGCCCTCGCCCGAATTCCTGATCCTGCCGCAAGCCGATGGCAATGCGAAGCCGGCCCTCGGCGTCGATGCCCTCCCCGACGGGGCGCAGATCTGCTCGTGCAACGACGTCTCCAAGGGCAAGATCTGCGACGCCGTCTCGGGCGGCTGCACCAGCATCGGCGAGCTCAAGGCCTGCACCAGGGCCGGCACCACCTGCGGCGGCTGCGTCGCGCTTGTCACGCAGGTGCTGAAGGCGCAGATGAAGAAGCAGGGCCTGGCGGTGAACAACCACCTGTGCGAGCACTTCGCCTTCTCGCGCCAGGAACTGTTCCACCTGGTGAAGGTGGAAGGCCTCCGCACCTTCGGCGCGCTGCTGGCCCGCCACGGCCAAGGCCTGGGCTGCGACATCTGCAAGCCGGTGGCCGCCAGCATCTTCGCTTCCTGCTGGAACGACTTCGTGCTGAGCACGGACCATGCGCCGCTGCAGGATTCGAACGACTACTTCCTGGGCAACATCCAGAAGGACGGCACCTATTCGGTGGTGCCGCGCATGCCGGGCGGCGAGGTCACGCCGGACGGACTGATGGCGGTGGCGCAGGTGGCCAAGAAGTACAAGCTCTACACCAAGATCACCGGCGGCCAGCGGGTCGACCTGTTCGGTGCCCGCGTCGACCAGCTGCCCTCGATCTGGGAGGAGCTGATCGCCGCCGGCTTCGAGTCCGGCCATGCCTACGGCAAGGCGCTGCGCACCGTGAAGTCCTGCGTCGGCTCCACCTGGTGCCGCTACGGCGTGGGCGACGCGGTCGGCCTGGCGATCGAGCTGGAGAACCGCTACAAGGGCCTGCGCGCGCCGCACAAGATCAAGTTCGGCGTGTCCGGCTGCACCCGGGAATGCGCCGAAGCGCAGGGCAAGGACGTCGGCGTGATCGCCACCGACAAGGGCTGGAACCTGTACGTCGCCGGCAACGGCGGCATGAAGCCGCGCCACGCGGAGCTGCTGGCGACCGACCTCACCAGGGAGCAGCTGGTCGCCTGCATCGACCGCTTCCTGATGTTCTACATCCGCACCGCGGACCGCCTGCAGCGCACCAGCACCTGGCGCGACAACCTCGAAGGCGGGCTCGAGTACCTCAAGGACGTGGTCGTGCGCGACAAGCTGGGGCTGGCCGTCGACCTGGAAGCCGACATGCAGCGGGTGGTGGACACCTATGCCTGCGAATGGAAAGAGGCCGTCACCAACCCGGAGACGCGCAAGCGCTTTCGCCAGTTCGTCAACACGAAGCGGCCGGACCCCAACGTGATCTTCATCCAGGAGCGTGGGCAGATCCGCCCCGCCACGCCCGAGGAACGCAGCCGCGACCTCGCCATCGACTCTCCCGCCGCCTGAGGACCCCCAGCCATGAACGCACCCCAAAAGACTTCCTGGAACGCCGTCTGCCACCTCGACGACATCGCCCCCCACACCGGCATCTGCGCACTGGTGAAGGACCGGCATGTGGCGATCTTCCACGTGCCGGACCAGGGCGGGCCGCTGTTCGCCATCGACAACGTCGACCCGAATGCCAGCGCCAGCGTGCTGTCGCGCGGGCTGGTGGGCAACCTGGGCGACCGCATCGTCGTCGCCTCGCCGCTCTACAAGCACCACTTCGACCTGCGCAGCGGCGAATGCCTGGAAGCGCCGGAGAACTCGGTCGCCTCGTATGCGGTGCGCGTGATCGAGCAGCAGGTGCTGGTCGCCGTCTGATCGCCTTCCCCCTCCTCCCCAACCCGATAACCGGAGCTTCCCTTGGCCTACCTCGTTCCTTCCGAATTCGTCCACAAGATGGTGGACGCCGGCGAATCCAAGATCCACATGTCCACGCGCGACACGCTGATCCGCGCCTGCATGGCCGGCGCCATCCTGGCACTGGCCGCCGTGTTCGCGGTCAGCATCAACGTGCAGACCGGCAATCCGCTGCTCGGTGCGGTGCTGTTCCCGGTCGGCTTCTGCATGCTGTACCTGCTCGGCTTCGACCTGCTCACCGGCGTGTTCGTGCTGTGCCCGCTGGCCCTGATCGACAAGCGGCCCGGCGTCACCGCCGGCGGCGTGCTGAGGAACTGGGGCCTGGTGTTCGTCGGCAACTTCGCCGGTGCCTTCACGGTGGCGGCCATGATGGCGATCGTGTTCACCTTCGGCTTCTCCACCGAGCCGAACGCCGTCGGCAAGGCGATCTCGGTGATCGGCGAGAACCGCACGCTGGGTTACGCCAAGTACGGCGCCGCCGGCATGCTCACGCTGTTCATCCGCGGCATGCTGTGCAACTGGATGGTCTCCACCGGCGTGGTCGGTGCGATGATCTCCACCACCGTGGGCGGCAAGGTGATCGCGATGTGGATGCCCATCATGGTGTTCTTCTACATGACCTTCGAACACTCTGTGGTCAACATGTTCCTGTTCCCTTTCGGCCTGCTGACCGGCGCGCACTTCACCATGGTCGACTACCTGATCTGGAACGAAATCCCGACCGTGCTCGGCAACCTGGTGGGCGGCCTGTCCTTCACCGGCCTGACGCTCTACGCCACGCACCTGAAGACCGGGCCCAGCACCCGGCGCGCGCTGGCCTGAGCTGGCCGCACACCGCATGCCATTGAGGATCTCGGCCGGCCAGTACTCCGGCGCGGGGCGCAAGGCCGGCAACCAGGACTTCCACGGCCTGTGCATTCCCACCGGCCACGGTCTCGCCACCAAGGGCGTGGCCGTGGCACTGGCGGACGGCATCAGCAGCAGCGAGCTCAGCCAGCAGGCCAGCCAGTCGGCGGTGACCAGCCTGCTGCAGGACTACTACTGCACCTCGGAAGCGTGGTCGGTCAAGCAATCGGTCGAACGGGTGCTGGCCGCGACCAACTCCTGGCTGTACGCGCAGACGCAGCGCGGCCAGGGCCGCTTCGACAAGGACCGCGGCTGGGTCTGCACGCTCAGCGCGCTGGTGATCAAGTCGCGTACCGCGCATCTGTTCCACGTCGGTGACGCCCGCATCTACCAGGTGCAGGGCCGCACGCTGGAGCAGTTGACCACCGACCACCGCGTGCACGCCGGGGGCGGCCAGAGCTACCTCGGACGCGCGCTGGGCATGGGCAACCAGGTGGAGATCGACTACCGCCCGGTGGCGCTGCAGGACGGCGACACCTTCGTGCTGGCTACCGATGGCGTGCATGGCCACGTCAGCGCGCGTGCCATCGTCGCGGCGATCGAGCAGCACGCCGGCGACCTCGACGCTGCGGCGAAAGCGATCGCCGACGAAGCGCTGCGCCAGGGCAGCGAGGACAACCTGACCGTGCAGGTCGTGCGGGTCGACGCCCTGCCGGATGCGCAGGCCAGCGAGCTGGCGCTCAGCGCCGCCGAACTGACGTGCCCGCCGCTGCTGGAGCCGCGGACTGTCCTGGACGGATTGCGGATCGTGCGCGAGTTGCATGCCAGCAGCCGCAGCCATGTGTACCTGGCCGTGGACGAAGAGACGCAGCAACCGGTCGTGCTCAAGACGCCTTCGATCGATCTGCGCGGCGATCCTGCCTACCTCGAACGCTTGCTGCTGGAGGAATGGGTGGCGCGGCGCGTCGACAGCCCGCACCTGCTGAAAGCGTGGCCGTCGGCGCGGCCGCGCCAGCACCTTTACGCGGCCATGGAGTACGTGGCAGGCAGCACCTTGTCGCAGTGGCTGCTCGACCACCCGCGGCCGCAGCTCGAAGCGGTGCGCGGCATCGTCGACCAGATGGCCGCCGGACTGCGCACCCTGCACCGCGCCGAGATGGTCCACCAGGACCTGCGGCCCGACAACGTGATGATCGATGCGAACGGCACGGCCATCATCATCGACTTCGGTGCCACGCGCGTGGCCGGCATCCTGGAACTGGATGCCACCTCCGCGCCGCCGGATCTGCCGGGCACCGCGCAGTACATGGCGCCGGAACATTTCCTCGGCGCCGGCGGCACGCCGGCCGCGGACCAGTTCTCGCTGGCGGTCATCGCCTACCAGCTGCTCACCGGCCGGCTGCCGTATGGGATGGAAGTGGCGAAGTGCCGCACGCTGGCGCAGCAGAGGCAACTGCGGTATCGGTCGGTGCTACCGGTCCGCAATGACGTGCCGGGCTGGGTCGACGCGGCCTTGCAAAAGGCCCTGCAGCCGCAGCCGCACCGGCGCTATGGTGATGTGGCGGAGTTCGTGTTCAGCCTGCGGCGGCCCGACCCGGGCGTCCGGCAGCGACGGCAGCCGGCCTTGATCGAGCGGGATCCGGTGGTGTTCTGGAAGGGCTTGTCGCTGGTGCTGGCGGTGGTTTGCGTGGTCTTGTTGGGGGTGTGGGCGACGCATCGGCATTGATGCCCCGATACCGTCCCATCGCCTCCTCCACCATGGCGTCGCGCGGCAACAGCTTGGTGCCGCCGCTCCACAGTTCCACTGCCTTGCCCTTGCGGTCCCGCACCAGCCGCACGGCCTGCCCCGGGCTGTTGTAGCCGGAGGTCCGCTGGATCAGACCGTGGTCCTTGCCCTGGATCGCGCACTCGGTGTTGGCGCCATCGAAGGGCGGATTCATCACTGGCGCGACCTGCATCACGATCTTGCCGATCGGGACCATGTCGACCGCGCCCCAGAGGCTCCACCAGCGGCCGCGCCAGGGTTCCAGCTTCTTCGCCGGCGCACCGTGCTGGGCGAAGGCGTTGAGGATGCTGGCGATGCTGTCCACCCACAGCCACGAGAGGCCGTCGACCGCGTTGCACAGCACCGTGATCGTCAAGCCGGAGGCCGTGAAGCGCGAGGTGCGCGAGACGAAGCCCTGCAATCCGCCGGTATGGCCGAACCATTCCTTCGGCCCCGGCGCGTTCGACATCGTGCCCAGGCCGTACCACGACTCCTGCACGCTGCACTCGTCACGCCAGCGGCGCTGCATCATCGCGCGGCGGCTGGCCGGCGACAGGATGCTGTCCTTCGCCTTCGGATCGAGTTGGGCGAAAAAGCGTGCGGTGTCCGCCGCCGTGGCGACGAAACCGCCGGCGGCCGCGATGGCGTCGCACGGGTTGTCGCCCGGCACGAGCAGGCGCTGGCCGAAAGGGAACTCCGTGCTGTGGCCCTTCGCGATCGGTGCCCGTTTGGGGAGCTGCGGCATGTCCGGCACGGTCTCCTTCAGTCCCGCGGCGGCGATCACGTGGCGCGTCATCCAGTCGGCGTAGCCCGAACCCGTCAGCTCCTCGATCAGCACGCCGAGCAAGGCGTAGCCGTGGTTCGAGTACTTGAGCTGCACGCCCGGCTCCAGCGGCTGCTTGCGCGAGAGTTCGTCCATCAGCTCGGCCCGGGACAAAAAGGGCCGCCGATCCATGAACTGGCCACTGTCGGCGCCGTCCCGGGTGACGCCCGCGCCGTGCGACAGCAGTTCCGCCACGCGTGCCGAGGCCAGGTCCTTGTGCAAGCCGCCCACGTGCTTGCCGATGGCATCGTCGAGACCGAGCTTGCCCTGGTCGCGCAGCAGCATCACGGCGCTAGCGGTGAAGGACTTCGAATGCGAGGCGATGCGAAAGCGGTGCCGCGGCGTCATGGCCTCGCCGGTGCGCAGGTCGGCCAGGCCGAACGCGTATTCCGCCAGCAGCTGCGGCCCCCGGGCGATCGCCACCGCGCAGCCTGGCTGCTTGTAGCGCTCCACCTGGAAAGCCATCCAGTCCTGGACATAGGCGAGCGCAGGGGGCAGCCAGGCTGGCTGCGTTTGCTTCTGGGGCAAGGGACACCTCCGGGAGTGGCCGCGAGTTTAGACGAGGGGAAATCCGCGGCCGCGCCTGCGCACGATGGCATCATCAGGGCGACCCATGACCACCGGCCCCACCACCCCCGCCAGCCGTCCCCTGCTGGGATGCATCGCCGACGACTTCACCGGCGCGACCGACCTCGCCAACAACCTGGTGCGCGCCGGCATGCGGGTGGTGCAGTGCATCGGCATCCCGCGGCAGGAGATCGACAACGCCGACGCGGTGGTGATCGCGTTGAAGTCGCGGACCATCCCCGCCGCGGAGGCCGTGGCGCAGTCGGTGGCCGCGCTCGATTGGCTGCGCTCGGCCGGGTGTGGGCAGTTCTATTTCAAGGTCTGCTCCACCTTCGACTCCACCGACCAGGGAAACATCGGGCCGGTCGCCGAAGCACTGCTGGCGCGGCTGGGCGCGTCCTTTTGCTGCGTCACGCCGGCCTTCCCGGAGAACGGCCGCACCGTGTTCAAGGGGCACCTGTTCGTCGGCGACGTCTTGCTCAGCGACTCGGGCATGCGCGACCATCCGCTCACGCCGATGCGCGACCCCAACCTGGTGCGGGTGATGCAGGCACAGAGCCGGGGGGGTGTCGCGCTCATCCCCCACGAGGTCGTGCGCCGCGGCAGCGAAGCGATCGCTGTGCGGATGCGGGAACTCGAAGCCGCGGGCGCGCGCTTCGGGGTCGTCGATGCGATCGCCGATGCCGACCTGCTGGCGATGGGCCGGGCCTTGCGCGGCGCGCCGCTGGTGGTCGCCGGATCCGGCGTCGCCATCGGCCTGCCGCAGAACCACGGCATCGCGCCGTCCGCACAGGCCAGCGCCCTGCCCGCGCCGCGTGGCGCGCGCGCCGTGCTGTCAGGCAGTTGCTCACAGGCGACCAACCAGCAGGTGCGCGAGTTCATCCAGGCCGGCTTGCCCGCCTTCGCCATCGATCCGCTGCGCATCGCGGCGGGCGACGACGTCGTGGCGCAGGCCCTGGCATGGGCGGACGCGCGGCTGGGGGATCGGCCACTGCTCGTGTATTCCTCTGCTGCCGCGGAGGACGTGAAAGCGGTGCAGCAGCAACTGGGGGTCGAAGCGGCCGGCAGCATGGTCGAAGGCGTGCTCGCCGCCATCGGCCGCGGCCTGGTCGAGCGCGGCGCCGGGCAACTGGTGGTGGCAGGCGGCGAGACCTCCGGCGCGGTGGTGCAGGCACTCGGCGTGGAGCAGATGCGCATCGGCCCGCAGATCGATCCGGGCGTGCCCTGGTGCCATGCGTGGTCGCCGGTGTGCGGCGACGCGATCCACATCGCGCTGAAGTCCGGCAACTTCGGCGCGCCGGACTTCTTCATCAAGGCTTTCGCGCTGTTGGCCGCCTGAAGCCGGCCGAGCCGTTCTTTCGGCACGGCACCCGCTGGCCGCCGTACAGTGCAGGCCTGACCAGGAAAAGCCGCATGACCAAAGCCGGGGGCACCCAACTGCTCATCATCGATCCACAGAACGACTTCATGGACATCCCCGGCGCGGCGCTCGCCGTCCCGGGCGCGGCTGCGGACATGAAGCGACTGGCGAGGTTCATCGACGCGGCGGGCGAGCGGCTCTCCGGCATCTGCGTCACCCTCGACTCGCACCACAGCGTCGGCATCGAAAGGCCGGCGATGTGGAAGACCGCCGCTGGCGGCGCCGTCGCGCCCTTCACGGTGATCAGCGCCGCGCAGGTGCGCAGCGGTGCCTACCTGCCGCGCCAGCCGTCGGCGCTACCGCGCGTGCTGGACTACCTGGACGCGCTGCAAGCGGGCGGCCGCTACCAGCTGATGGTGTGGCCGGTGCACTGCGAAGTGGGCGCCTGGGGGCACAACGTGGAGGAGCAGGTGCGCCAGGCGTACAACCGCTGGGAGCAAGCCACGCTGCAGCCGGTGCGCAAGGTCTTCAAGGGCATGAACGCCTGGACCGAGAGCTACAGCGCGCTGCAGGCGGAGGTTCCCGACCCGCAGGACCCCGCCACCGAGATGAACGTTTCGCTGATCGCCGCGCTCGACGCAGCGGACCGCATCCTCATCGCGGGAGAAGCCAGCAGCCACTGTGTTCGCGCCACCACCGAACACCTGGCGGACCACCTGCCGTCACGCAGCGTGCAGAAACTGGTGCTGCTGGCCGACTGCATGAGCCCGGTCGGCGGCTTCGAGCAGCAGGCCGCGGATTTCCTCGCCCACCTGCAGGCCCGCGGCGCCACGGTGACCACCAGCGCGCAGTGCCTGGAGTTGCTGGGGTGAGCTGCTGCGGCGCGCTCAAGCCCCGCCGGACTTGAACACCACGCGGATATTCGCCAGCGGCGGCTTGCCCTGTTCGCGCATCCACTTCTGCGCGAACTCGGTGATGGTGCTGGCCGCGAACGGTTCCTGCATCTTGAGGTAGTGCGGCTGCGTCGCCCGCCGCTGCAGCTCGGGACCGAGCCGGCGCAAGGTCGCCTGCGCGTTCGTCTCGCGGCTGGGCGACGACCAGCCGCTGCTGGTTTCCAGTTCGATCTTCGCCGTGTCGACGGCGACGGGCAGCGCCGGTTCCACCGCCGGCACCGTCAGCACGTAGTCCTTGCCTTGCGGGCGCAGTTCCCAGGTGTCGGCCAGCGGCACGCGATAGACGTAATGGACCGGCGCCCGCACCCGCGTGATGGTCGCCCCCAGCAGTTCAGCGCAATCGACCAGCGGGCAGGTGTAGGTCGTCTGCCAGCCGAACTCCTCGACGCGCTTGAGGGTCGCCACTTCGAGCATGCCGCCGGTCGTGCGCAGGACGATCACCTCGGTGGGGTCGAGCACCCTGGCCTGCTGCTGCGCGGTGCCGAAGCGCAGGCGGTCGCTTGCCGCCAGCCAGCCAATCACTGCCAAGGCCACCAGCAGGGCCATCGCGACGCGAAGTCGTGGGTTGCGCATCACCGTGGGACCTCCGGTTCCGAAGATCCGCCAGTATGCGCGAACGCTCCGGCAGCAGGCCGGCCGCCGCAGCCTGCCTTGTCTTAGTTGCGGCGCGGGTTGTTCGGGCGGCTGTCGTCCCGGTTGCGCACGCCGTCGCCGTCGCGGTCGCGGTCGGCACGGTTCGGTATGCCATCGTGGTCACGGTCACGCATGCCGCGCCCACCGCCATCGCGGTCGCGGTACACGGGTGCATACACGCCGACACCGCCGCCGCCGTAACCGTAGCCGGGATAGGAAGCGCCGTACGCGTCGTAACCGTAGCCGCCGTAGCCGTAGCTCGCGCCGCCATAGCCGACGCAGCCGGCGAGGGCTGCGCAAGCGCCTAGGGAGAGCAGGATTGCCTTCATGAAGCCGCCGATCGTTGGTGAACTGAAGGCAAGTCTGGCAGCGTGGCGCGGGCGCGCAGCGGGTGCAACGCGGCTTTGCACGTAGGAATCGCCCGTACACAGGAAATCTGGTCGTGAGTGCCAGCGCGCCGACACGCTGGCAAGTGACGTTGCTCCTGACAACAACGTTGTTGCTTCGAACGCCTTGGTGGTGCGATCCGGCCCTTTCATGCTGCCCGGCCGTAAACTCACGCATGATTTCTGGCCGGGGCATCCTTCGCTCCCTCCTGTTCCTGCTTGTCCTTGCTTGCGCTGCGGCTTGGTCCGCGCCATCGCCCGCGCCGACGCCGGGCGCAGTGAACGGCCGCCTCGAGCTGGGCGCGGTTCCCTCGCAACCCGTGCCCCTGCAGGGGGAGTGGGGCTTTGCCTGGCACCGTTTCATCGATCCCGCGTGGGAGCGCCTGCCCACCACCGCAGTCGGCAACGTGCCATCCAGCTGGAATGAGCTCAGCGCCGACGGCAAGCCGGCCGGTGAAAACGGGTGGGGGAGCTACGCCTTGCTGGTGAACTGTCCGCAGGGGCAGTCCGCCGCGATCGAAGCAGCGGGACAGCGCACCGCTTCGCGGCTCTTCGTCAACGGCACGCTCGTCGCACAACACGGCGAGCCCGGACCCACGCCGGACCAGAGCCGGGCGGCCGTGCACAACCGGGTGCCGATCACCCACGAGTTTGCCTGCCCGCTTCGCCTGACCCTGCACGTCTCCAACTTCGACCACCGCGGCGGCGGGTTCGTGCGCCCCCTCCAACTGGGTTCGGAAGCGGGCCTCGCCCTGCACCGTGAATCGCAGGTGATCCAGGCCTCCGCGCTGCTCTCGGCCTACCTGATCGCCGGCCTGGTCTCGCTGATCTTCTTCGTGGCGCGCCGGCGCGAGCGCGTCCCGCTGGTGTTCGGCCTGTTCTGCGTGGCCATGGCGATCTACACGGACATGAGCGGCGAGCGCCTGTTCCTGCGCCTGCTGCCGCCGCAGGTGTCCTGGGTCACCTACATGCGCGTCGAGTACGTGTCCTGGGTGGCGGCCATGGCACTTTTCTTCATGACGCTGCGCGGCCTGTTCCCCGCGGACCTGCACCTGCGGGTCGTCCAGCTGACCGTGGCCGTACTCGGCGTGGCGGGTTTGTCGACCTTCGTGCTGCCACCGGCCGTGTACTCGTACCTGGCCGTGCCGGGCCTGGTCATCGGGGTGGCGGTGTCGGTCTACCTCGCTGCAGCGATGCTCCGCGCGCACCGCCGGATGGCGGGCGACGCGACGGTACTGCTGGGAGGAGTCCTCGCGATCCTGGCGGCCATGGCGCTGGACCTGCTGTTCATCGAGTCGCTGGGCGCCGATCGCAAGTTCATCCCGATCGGCTTCGCCCTGTTCCTGCTGTCGCCGGCGGTGGTGATCGCCCGGCGCCTCAGCCGGGCGCTGAACGCCGAGGAACGCGGCCGCACCCTGGAGGAAAACGCGCGGCTGCGCGAAGACGTCGAGCGCATCTCGCGCCACGACCTGAAGACGCCCCTGAGCAGCATCCTCGGCGCCACCCGGCTGCTGCGCGACGACGACAAGCTCACCGGCGAGCAGCGTGAACTGGTGGGCGTGCTGCAGCGCGCCTCCATGCGCATGCTGGAGATGGTCAACCTCTCGCTGGGCCTGTTCAGGATGGAGACCGGCAGCTACGACTTCCGGCCCCAGGCGGTGGAACTGCGCGACCTGGTCGACCACGTCCTGGTGGACCTGCATTCCTATGCGGACGCGGCGGGCGTCACCCTGCACCTGCAGGGCTCCGAGCGGGCGCCGCTGTACGTGCGCGGCGAGGAGCTGCTGTGCTACTCCATCGTCGCCAACCTGGTGAAGAACGCGATCGAGGCCACCGCCCGCGGGCAGCAGGTCACGCTCAGGCTCCATCGCCGCGACCCTGTGATGCTGGCGATCCACAATCCGCGCGAAGTGCCGCGCTCGATCGCCGAGCGCTTCTTCGACAAGTACGCCACCGCCGGCAAGAGCGGCGGCACCGGCCTGGGCACATATTCCGCACGCCTGATGGCGCGAGCGCAGCAAGGGGAGCTGCAGTTGCAGACGGGCGCCGGGCACGGCACCACCCTCACGCTGACGCTGCGGCCCCTGAACGAAGACGCCAGCCAGCCCGCGCCGCTGGCGGCCATGGAGCGGCCGGCGAGCGCCTGGCTGGCCACGCTGCCGCCGCGTGACGTGCTGCTGGTGGACGACGACGAGTACCTGCGGCTCGTCACCCGCCGCTTTCTCCCCAGCCCGCCTTTCCATGTGGAAACGGCGGCCAACGGCCAGGCCGCCATCGACTCGATGGCCAGGCGCTGGCCCGACTACCTGCTGGTGGACATGGAGATGCCGGTCAAGAACGGGCTGGAGACGGTGCGCTGGCTGCGCGCCCATGAAGCCGCGCACCAGCTGCCCCGCTGCCGGGTGGTGATGATGTCCGGCAACGACGACGCGCTGGCGTCGCAAAAGGCGCTGCAGGCCGGCGTCGACCGCTTCCTCCCCAAACCCGTGAGCCGCGAGCTGCTGCTGGCGACGCTGCAGGAACTGGAGCCCGGCCCCGGGTTCGCACCCGCGCCCACTGCGACCACGCCGCGGGCGATGCCTGGCGTTGCGCAAACCACGGGCGACGGCGTCGTCATCGTCGACGCCGAGTGGGCCGACGTCTTCCCGGACTTCGTGCGCCTGCAGCGCGACACGGTGGAAGCCATGGCGGACGCCCTGGCTGCCGGCGACCGCGAGGACCTGCAGTTCCTGGCGCACCGCGCTTACGGCGGGCTCGGCAGCATGGGCCTGCACTGGGCGGCCGGGCAGAGCCGGGCGCTGGAGCAGGAGGCGCCGGACGCGCCCATCGAATCGCTGCAAGGGCGGATCGTTGCCCTGCGCGAGCACCTGGGCACGCTGCGCATCGAATCCGCCTGAGCGCCTGAAGAGGGATGTCGCCGTCGATGAGCAAATCGGCGGCCTGTCCTACAGCTGAGCCGCGCCATGCGCCTCTAGCATCCGCGAATGCCCCGCTTTCACGCCCGCATCGCCGCCGCCGCCGCACTGAGCCTGGTCGCCGCCAGCACGGTCCTGGCGCAGACCGAAGAAAGCACGCCCAGGCGCTGGCGCGATCCCGCCTTGCCCCTGCTGGAGATCATCGGCTTCGACGTCCTGGTCAATCGCGTCAACCGTTGCTGCGGCACCGACCGGGACGACTACGCGGTGAGCGTCGGCTCGATCCGCCGCAACCTGCGCAGCAGCTGGACGGTCGACGCCGATCCGTTCAGCGTGAACCAGCTCGGGCACCCGTACCAGGGCTCGATGTATTACGGCTTCGCGCGCTCGAACGGCTTCGGCTTCTGGGAGTCGGCCGGCTATGCGGTCGCCGGCAGCACGCTGTGGGAGATCGCGGGCGAACGCACGCCGCCTTCGCGCAACGACATGGTGTCCACGGCCATCGGCGGCACCTTCCTGGGCGAGTCGCTGTTTCGCATGGCCAACCTGCTGCTGGAACAGGGCGGCGGCATGTCGCCCTTCTGGCGCCAGACGGCGGCGGCGGCGGTGTCGCCTGCCACCGCCTTCAACCGCTACCTGCAAGGCGGCGGCCCCGACACCGTCTTCAGCAGCCGCGGTGCCGAGTACTACAGCCGCTTGCAAGTCGGCTTGATGGGCAACGTCCAGAACGCCCAGGGCAATTCGGCGGCCAGCGTGAAGAACGAGGTGCAGGCCGACTTCGCCCTGGACTACGGCATGCCCGGCAAGGACGGCTACCAGTACCAGCGGCCGTTCGACTACTTCGCCTTCCAGGCCACGGCCTCCACCGCGAACGCTGTCGAGAACGTGATGACGCGCGGCCTGCTGCTCGGGCGCGACTACCAGGCAGGTCCCGACTTCCGGGGCATCTGGGGGCTGTACGGCAGCTACAACTACATCTCGCCGCAGACCTTCCGGGTCTCGAGCACCGCCTTGTCGCTGGGCACGACCGGCCAATGGCGGCACCAGGACTGGGTGGTGCAAGGCACGGCGCTGGCGGGCCTGGGCTACGCGGCCGTGGGCACCATCAACAGCAACGCGGCCGGGGTCGACCGCGACTACCACTACGGCGTGGCGCCGCAGGCCCTGCTGGCCGCGCGGGTGATCTACGGCGACCGCTCCTCGCTGGACGTCACGCTGCGCGAGTTTTTCGTCTCGAACGTCGCCTCCGGCCACCGCGGCGGACACGACAACATCGCGCGCGCCGACATCTCGTACACGGTGCGCATCAAGGACCAGCACGCCATCTCGCTGAAGTACCTCTGGAACCGGCGCGACGCCAGCTATCCGGACATCGGCAACCGCGGCCAGGCGCGCGGCACCTTCGGCGTGTTCTACACGCTGCTGGGGCACGACCGCTTCGGCACGGTCAGCTGGAAGTAGCACCAGACGCTCACGCGCAGCCGGCCCGCACGGCACGGCACAAGGACGCGCCGGCGTCCGACAGGCCACCGGCCCGAAGGCAGGGCCGCGGCTCGTTCGCAGCGGCGCTATCCTCCGGCCTCCCATGAACCTGCTCTGGAAATACCTCAAGCCGCAAGGCCGGCTGGCGACCTTCGCCCTGCTCCTGGCCGGCCTCAGCCAGGTGCTGGCGCTGGTGGACCCCATCATCTTCGGCTGGCTGATCGACGACTATGCGAACCAGCGCGACACCAAGAGCGATGAAGAACTGGTGACCGGGGCGCTGCGCCTGCTGGCGCTGGCCGTCGCGGTGGCGATCGCTTCACGGGCCTGCAAGGCAGCACAGGACTACCTCACGCGCCTGGTGGTGCAACGCTTCGGCACGCAGATCTTCAACGACGGCCTGCGGCAGACCCTCAGGCTGCGCTACCAGGAGTTCGAGGACCAGAGCAGCGGCGAGACCCTGTCGCTGCTGCTGCGCGTGCGGCGCGACACCGAGCGCTTCATCAACGCCTTCATCAACGTGCTCTTCGCGTCGCTGATCGGCCTCGCCTTCCTGCTCTGGTATGCGGTGACCAAGAGCTGGCTGCTGGTGCCGGTGTTCCTGGTCGGCCTGCTGGTGCTGGGCGGCCTCTCGGGCCTGCTCTCCCGGCAGATCCGCAGCCAGCAGCGGGCGCTGAACCGCGAGACCACGCGCAATGCCGGCTTCATCACCGAGAGCCTGCGCAACGTCGCGCTGATCAAGAGCCTGGGGCTGACCTTTCGCGAGATCCGGCGGCTGCAGGCGCAGACCGAGGCGATCTTCGAGCTGGAAATGGCCAAGGTGCGCCGCATCCGCTGGCTGACCTTCCTGCAAGGCTCCACCCTGAGCCTGCTGAAGCTGTCCGTGCTGTTCTCGCTGCTGTGGCTGATCTTTCGCAACGTGCTGTCCACCGGCGAGCTGATCGCCATGCAGTTCATCTCGGTGGCCATCCTCGCGCCCTTGCAGGAACTGGGCACCATCATCCTGGCCGGGCGCGAAGCCAGTTCGTCGATGGCGAACTTCGCCGAGCTGATGGCCAAGCCGATCGACCAGCGCCCCAAGGACGCGGTGCACATCGGGCCGATCGAGTCGCTGCGCTTCGACCATGTCGTGTTCCGCCACCGCGGCGCCACCGAAAACGCGCTCGACGACGTCAGCTTCTCGGCGCGCCGCGGCGACACCATCGCCTTCGTCGGCCCGTCCGGTTCGGGCAAGTCCACGCTGGTGAAGCTGCTGCTCGGCCTGTACCGATCCGCTCAGGGCGAGGTCTACTTCAACGACGTCGGCAGCCGGCGCCTGCGCTACAACGAAGCGCGCCGCCAGGTCGGCTACGTGACGCAGGAAACCAGCCTGTTCGCCGGCACGGTGCGCGAGAACATGCTGTTCGTGCGCCCCGATGCGACGGACGCCCAGATCCTGGCCGCGCTGGAACATGCCCAGTGCACCGCCCTGCTGGCGCGGCTGCCCCAGGGCCTGGACACCATGGTCGGCGAAGCCGGCACCAAGTTGTCGGGCGGGGAACGCCAGCGCCTCTCCATCGCCCGCGCCCTGCTGCGCGAGCCGCGGCTGCTGGTGTTCGATGAAGCGACCTCGGCCCTCGATTCGCTGACCGAGCAGCAGGTGACCGAGACGGTGCGCCGAGTCTCCGAAGAGCGCACGCAGATCACGCTGCTGATCGCCCACCGCCTGTCTACCGTGCTGCATGCCGACGCCATCTACGTGCTGGAAAAAGGCCGCATCGTCGAGAGCGGCAGCCATGCCGAACTGGTCGAGCTCAAGGGCCTGTACTACGAGATGTGGCGCCAGCAGATCGGCGAGCTCGAGACGGCGCCCCGGCCGGCGCAGTCCGGCCTCGACCAGGGCGCAGAGCTTGCGGCGACGGAGTTCCCGCCCCAGGACTAGGAGTCTGGGCGGCAGAGAGACCGGCGGGCGCCCGCTCGATGCGAAAGCGGCGGCCGGGCGACAATACCGGCCTCGCATCGACATTCGGAAACAACTCCTTGGCAACCCCTTCCCCCTGGCCCGGCAAAGTGATGGCCCTGCTGCGCGCCAACAACCCGGCCGGCGCCATCGCCCAGATCAAGGTCGCCCCCGGCGTGAAGGAGCTGCGCGCGCTGGAGAAAGCGCTGGCGGCGGCACAGCTCACTGGCAAGTGGAAGGATGTCGACGTCGCCATCACGGAAAGCCTGCAAGCGCTTTCCGCACCCCGCCTGCACCGGTCGCCATGAGCGCGAGCACCTTCGCCGACCTGGGCCTGTCGCCCGAGCTGCTGCACGCGTGCCAGCAGGCCGAATACCTGGTGCCCACCGCGATCCAGGCCGAGGCGATCCCGGCGCTGCTGCGCGGGCAGGACCTGCTGGGACTGGCGCCCACCGGCTCCGGCAAGACGGCCGCCTTCGCGCTGCCCTTGCTGCAGCGGCTGGCCGGCGGCCCGCAACATGCCCCGCGGCGCGTGCTGGTGCTGGTGCTGGTGCCCACCCGTGAGCTGGCCGCGCAGGTGGGCGAAGTGTTCCGCCGGCTCGCCGTGGGTTCGGCCCGGCCGCTGAAGATCGCGGTGCTGTTCGGCGGCGTGTCCGTGAACCCGCAGATGATGGGCCTGCGCGGCGGCGCCGACATCGTCGTGGCAACGCCCGGCCGCCTGCTCGACCTGCTCGATCGCAACGCCTTGCGGCTCGACGCCGTCGAAGCGCTGGTGCTGGACGAAGCCGACCGCCTGCTGGACCTGGGCTTCGCGGCCGAGCGGGAACGCGTGCTCGCCGCATTGCCGCCGCGGCGGCAGACCCTGCTGTTTTCCGCCACCTTCCCGGCCGACGTGCAGGCGCTCGCGGACAGCCTGCTGCACGACGCGGTTCGGGTCGAGGCCGCCGCCGAGGCGCGGGCCGAGGCCGCGATCGCACAACGGGCCATCGAGGTCGACACGCCCCGCCGCACCGAGCTGCTGCGCCACCTGGTGCAGCAGCATGGCTGGCGCAGCGTGCTGGTGTTCGTCGCCACCCGCTACGCCGCCGAACACGTGGCCAGCAAATTGAACGACCGCAAGGTCTACGCCGTGCCGCTGCACGGCGACATGAGCCAGTCGCAGCGCACCGCAGTGCTGCAAGGCTTCAAGGACGAGCGCTGGGACGTGCTGGTGACCACCGACCTGGCGGCGCGCGGCATCCACATTCCCGGGCTGCAGGTCGTGGTCAACTACGACCTGCCCCGTTCACCCAACGACTACGTGCACCGCATCGGGCGCACCGGGCGGGCCGGCGCCAGCGGGCTCGCGGTGAGCTTCGTCACGCCTGCGGCCGAAGCGCACTTCCAGCTGATCGAGAAGCGGCAGAACATGACGCTGCCGCGCGAACGGGTGCCGGGTTTCGAGCCCACGGAAGTGGCCGCGCCGGCTCCGGTTGCCGAGGCCGGCGTCGGCGGCGTCAAGGGGAAACGCCCCAGCAAGAAGGACAAGCTGCGGGCGGCGGCGGCGCGCGGCTCGTCCTGACTTACTGCGAAGCGGGCTTCGGCTCCTTCGGGTCCGCCTCGAGCTCCTTGCGGCCTTCGCGCGCCAGCCGCACCGTTTCTTCCAGCACGCTTTCCTCCGACGCCGCCGGCGTCGGCCCGTCTTCACGGCTGGTCCCCTCGTTGCGCGCCGGGTCCGCTGGATTGGTCTGGCTGGGCATGTGAACTCCTGGTGTGAGCCCACATTGTTGAGTGCTGTCACCGCAGCGGCGTCGGGCGGCGCCCCCGCGCCGCGTCAGTCCGGCCCTACGCCGAGGACGCACAATGCGGTCCTCGCCCCCCCGGATGCCTCATGAAGATCAAGAAGATCGCCCTCGGACTCGCCGCCGCCCTCTTGCTGGCGGGAGTCGCCGGCTGGTTCAGCCTCGACCGGGAAACCCGTGGCCTGCTGGCGACCTTGCCCACCAACAAGGACCTCCTGTTCTGGAGCCAGCCCCAGCGCGACGCCGCTTTCCGTGCCCTCGACCGGCTGCCGGTGCTGGCCAGATCGCGGGTGGTACAGGCCGGCGCCGCGCCGATGCCGCTGCCCGCAGGAGCGCCGCTGAAGCTGCCGCTGGACGTGGACGCGTACATGGCGGGGCAGCGCAGCGCCGCCCTGCTGGTCGTGCACGACGGCAAGCTGCGCCTGGAACGCTACGGCCTCGGCTTCGACGGCAACGGGCGCTGGACCAGCTTTTCGGTCGCCAAGTCGATGACGTCGACGCTGGTCGGCGCGGCCATCCGCGACGGCCACCTGCGCAGCATGGACGACAAGCTCACCGACTACATCCCGGAGATGAAGGGCTCGGCGTACGACGTGGTCAGCGTCCGGCAACTCCTGACCATGACGTCGGGCGTGCGCTGGAACGAGGACTATGCCGACCCGAACTCGGACGTCGCCCGCTTCAACAACCACAAGCCCGAGGAAGGCGTGGATGCCCTCGTGAGCTACCTGCGCAAGCTGCCGCGCGAGGCGGCACCGGGCACCCGCTGGAACTACAGCACCGGCGAAACCAACCTGGTCGGCATCCTGGTCAGCCGGGCCACCGGCAAGCCGCTGGCGAGCTACCTGTCGGAAAAGATCTGGCGGCCCGCCGGCATGGAGCAGCAGGCCACCTGGCTCCTGAGCCGCACCGGCCAGGAGATCAGCGGCTGCTGCCTGCAAGCCGCGAGCCGCGACTTCGCCCGCTTCGGCCAGTTCATCCTGCAAGGTGCGCGTGTGAATGGCCAGGCGATCGTGCCGGACGGCTGGCTCGCCGAAGCGACCACCGAGCGCATCGGCATCGGCCAGCCGGGGCGCGGCTACGGCTACCAGTGGTGGACTTTTGCCGACGGCAGCTTCACGGCAGTGGGCATCTTCGGCCAGGCCATCTTCATCGACCCCAGGCGCAAGCTCGTCATCGTCTCCAACGCCAACTGGGCAGGCGGCGCCAGGGACCAGCGTGCCAAGGACGCCCGCGAAGGCTTCTACCAGGCCGTGCAGAAGGCGATCGACGAAGAGCCCCGGCACTGAGGCGCAGGCGACAATGCGGGACATGAACGAACCCGTCAGCGACCAAGAAGCGATCCGCGAACCGCGCCTGTGGCGCGACAACGGCTGGACCGCGCGCGTGATCAAGAACGAGGACGACGACGGCTGGGCCGTCGCCATGACGCCCGACGGCCAGGTGGAGCCGGCGCTGGTCGGCCCCTGGACGATGGGCCGCGACAAGAAGAATCCCAAGCCGCTGGACACGGCCGCCTTCAACACGCTGGTGAAGACGGCCGCGGAGTTCGTGCGGCGCCACGAGCAGCAACTGCATGCGACGCTGCACCAGCAGATCGAGATCGCCCACGCCGGCGGCCGGGCGACGGTCACGCTGGACATCGAGCCGGACGAAGAAAATCCGTCGGCGCTGTTGCGCGCGACGGATGGTTCGGGGGAGGTGCTGGGGGAGGCGCGGGTGGCGCCGGGCTTCAAACTGACCCGCGCAAGTGCGAGCCGGTGGGCGGAAGCGGGCTTCGACCTGAAGTCGGTGCGCTAGGAGCCTAGGCCACTCGCTTAAGCAGCCCGCTCAGCTCGGGGTGACGAGGTCGCCCATCGCGAAGACGGAGACCGGAATACGGCCGGCGAGTTGCTCGGCGCTGTGCGACATCCAGCTGAGCTTCTTGAGCTCTTCGACCTTGGCCAGCCGCTCCTGTTCGAGCTCCTTCGGGGTGAGGTCGGCGGCGTCCTCGATCAGGGTCACGATATCGTCGAATTCTGCAGCGGGCAGTACGTTGTTCTTTGGCATCCTCCGAGTTTCGCTCAGGACGGGCCGCGGTGCCTGATACGTTTTGATATCCCTCTGTAAAGCAGCGGGACTTGACAGGGACTGGACTGCGCCACTTCGTCGATCGATCCTCCTGCACAGTCGGTCGCGGCCGACCCTCGTGCGCATCGGCCTGTGCCATGCACTTCGCAATTCCGACATCTCCTGGCAGCTGCAGCGCCCATGCTGCGGTATCAATCCTCCAGGAGAGACCGCCGATGAACCAACCCGATCCGATGCCGCGTGTGCCGTCGTACAAGGTGCCTGAGGACGATCCCGACGAGAACCTCGAAGGCACCAACAAGACCATCCACCACCCTGATCCGCATGCGGAGGAACACCCCGCGCGCGAGACGCACAAGACGCCCGGGCCGTATGTGACCGGGAATGACTGAAGGCCCGCCGGCGGGGCTTGCATGCAAGAATGCGCTGTGTCCGAAACAGCGCGCGAACTGCTCGCCCTCGCACTGCCGAGGATGCGGGACCATGCCCTGGTACTGCTCGACCCTTCCGGGGTGATCGTGGGCTGGCTCGCCGGCGCCGAGGTCATCTTCGGCTACCGCGAGCAGGAGATGGTGGGCTGCCATTCGGCTGTCCTGTTCACCCCTGAGGACGTCGCCCTCGGGCTGGACAAGTACGAGCTCGACGTCGCCCGCCGCGACAGCTATTCGGAAGACGATCGCTGGCACGTGCGGGCGGACAACACGCGCATCTGGGTCTCGGGCACGGTGACTGCCATCCGCGACGACGCCGGCGAGCTGCGCGGCTTCCTCAAGGTCATGCGCGATCGGACCGACCTGCGCATGAATTCGGAGCATCGCACGCACCAGCTCGAGGTGGTGGCGGCCGCGATGGAGCGCACGCACCGCTTCCTCGAAACGCTGGGCCACGAGCTGCGCAACCCGCTGGCACCGATCAAGACCTCGGCACAGATCCTCACACGCGTCAGCGACGACCCGCGCATCCTGCAGGTGGCGCAGACCATCTCGCGGCAGGCCGCCGCGCTGGAGCGCATCGTCGAGGACCTGATGGATGTCACGCGCCTGCGGCACCGCAAGCTGCAATTGCGCCTGCGCGACTTCGACGTGCGCACGTTGCTCGAAGAGGAAGTCCAGGCGCAGCAGCCCCAGGCCGCCGCCAAGGGCCTGCAACTGCTGCGCGTGCTGCCCGATCAGCCGCTGCATCTGACGGCCGATCCGGACCGGCTGCGCCAGGCTGTCGCCAACCTGCTCACGAACGCCGTGAAATACACGCCCGAAGGCGGCTCGATCTGGGTCAAGGCCACGCAGGA
>JAQGMY010000106.1 GCA_028292105.1 Ramlibacter sp. | reverse complement strand
TGCGACGGGCTACCGTGAACGTTCAGCAAACCAAAAAGGACATTCCATGAACGATCACAAACGCAATCCCTCCGGCGACAACAAGGACCACCCCGCGGCCAAAGGCATAGGCGCAGTCGTAGGCGGTGCAGCCGGGGGCGTGGCGGGCGGAGCCGCCGCGGGCGCGGCGGTTGGCGGCATGACCGGCCCGGTCGGCGCTGTCCTGGGCGCGGCAGTGGGCGCCGTTGCCGGCGCGGTGATCGGCAAAGGCGTCGGCAAGGCCGCGGACCCCGCAGTCGAGGAGGCCTACTGGCGCGACAACTATTCGAGCCGCCCGTACGTCTCGGGTGGGGCGAAGTACGACGACTACGGCCCGGCCTATCGCTACGGCGCGGACTCGTACACCAGCAATCCGGACCGCTCGTTCGAGGAGGCGGAACCCGAGTTGAGCAGCAACTGGGGCAGCGCGCGCGGCAAGTCGTCGCTGGAATGGGAGCACGCCAAGCACGCGTCCCGCGATGCCTGGCATCGTGTCAGCAATGGCGTGGAGCGGGCGATCCCGGGCGATTCCGACAAGGACGGCCGTTAAGCGCTTGTAAGGAAATGCAGGGTCACAGACTTTGCATTCCATTCAGCTTCGGTTCAGTGAGCAAGGCGCACCATGGGATCACTTTGAAAGAGGAGCCTTCCATGCAACGCCTTTTCTCCGCCAAACCACTTCTCGCGGCCGCGGTTGCCTTTGGCGCCCTGGCGGCGGCCTCCACGGCCCACGCGCGCGCCGACGTGGTCCTGTCCATCGGCGTGCCGTTCGGCTATGTGCAGCCAGCGCCCGTGTATGTGCAGCCGCAGACCTATTACGCGCCGCAGACCTACTACGCGCCGCAGACGTACTACGTGCAACCGCAGCCGTACTACGTCCAGCCGCAGACCTACTACGTGCAGCCGCAGCCGGTGTATGGCTACGGCGGCCACCACCGCCGCGCCGGCTGGGGTGATCGCGATCGCGACGGCGTGCCGAACCGCTACGACCGCGCGCCGAACAACCCCTACCGTCGTTGATCCCGCCAGAGTCGCGTCGGCCGTGCCGATGTGACTCTATTCCGCCTTGATGTTTCCGTCCTTGATGATCTTGCCCCAGCGGGCATGTTCAGCGCGGATGAACTGGGCGAATTCGGCGGGCGACTTGCTCGGGTGCACGGTGATCGCCGTGCTCGTGAACTTGTCCTGGGCTTCCTTGCCCGCAAGGCCTTTCAGCAGCGCCGCATGAAGACGCTGGATGATCTCCGGCGGCGTGCCCGCGGGTGCGCCGAGGCCGAACCACGGCGCCACCACCATGCCGGGAAAACCTGACTCCCTGGCGGTCGGCACATTGGGCAGCAGCGGCGAGCGATTCTCCGACAGCACCGCGATCGCCTTGATCCGGTCCCCCTGGATCTGCGGCAAGGCGACCACCAGCGAACTCTGCGAGTCGAGCTGCGTCGAGCCGCCGATCAGGTCCTGGATCTGCTGCGCGGCGCCCTTGTACGGGATGTGATTGAGCTTGATCCCCGCCTGGATCTGCAGAAGTTCCACCGCCAGGTGCGGGATGGTGCCGACACCCGGCGTCCCGTATGCGACCTTGCCCGCATTGCGCTTGGCATAGGCCACCAGCTCACCCAGGTTGTTGAAGGGCGACTCCTTGTTCGCCACGAGGATCGGAGTGGTCGACACCATGTTGGTGATCGGCGCGAAGTCCTTGAACGTGTCGAAGGGCGTGGCACCCAGGTGCGGCGCGATCGCCACCGTGATGGCGAGCAGCCCGATCGTGTAGCCGTCCGGCGGCGACTTGGCCAGCACGCCCAGTCCTGTCACTCCGTTGCCGCCGGCCCGGTTCTCCACCACCACCGCCTGCTTCAACTCCTGCCGCAGGATCTCGGCGGCTTCACGCCCGATCAGGTCGGTCGGGCCGCCGGCCGGGAAGGGCACGATCAGCTTGATGGGCTTGCTGGGCCATTCTTGCGCGTGGACCGCGGCGGAGAGCGCCAGCACGGCGGTGAACAGGATTTGGGCGATGCGTTTCATGTCGGGCGATTCTCTGCGGCATCCTGGACGTCCCGACGGACCGGTTAAGCCGATAGTGAGCAAACCTAGGGAAAGTCCGGGCCCATCGGCCCCCTCGCACTCAACGCCAGTAACTTGCCGACGTCATTCCGAGTGAAGCTGCCAGTGCGCCGAGCTCCCCCATCACCACCGCCGGCACCGCAAGTCCCTCATGGTCCCGGCGTGCGGCCTCGGCGTCGCCGCGCTCGCCCGGCAGCCGGATCGGCTGGCCGTCGTGGGCGGGCGGCAGTGCATGCAGGTCCTGGGCGAGCCGTTGGCCCAGCTGGGCCAGCAGCGCGGGCGCCACGAAACGGCTGCAGTCGATCGCCAGCAGCAGCGAATTCTGGCGGTGGGTCTTGCCCAGCGGCGTTCGCTCCAGCGCCTCGGCCAGGATAGGTTCGCCGCTGAGATGGCTTGCCAGCAGTTCGATCATCAGGGACAGGCCGGAGCCCTTGGCGCCGCCCAGGGGCAGCACCAGCCGGGCCAGCCGCGGATCGGTCACCGGCCGGCCGCGCTCGTCCGCGGCCAGCCCTGGCGCCAGTTGCTGGCCGGAGCGCCGCGCCTGGGCCAGGTTGCCCATGCTGGTGGCGCCGGTCGTCATGTCGAACACCATCGGATCCGCTGCACCGCCGGGAACCGCGATCGAAATGGGATTGGTGCCGGCGCCGGCGGCCGCGGCGCCGTGGTACAGCATGAAGGGGTTGGTGGCGCACAAGGCGACGGCGGCGAAGCCGCGCCGCGCCAGCGCCTGCGTGTAGCAGCCGAGCGCTCCGGTGTGGGTGGTGCGGCTGACCAGGACCATCCCGACGCTGGCGACGCGCGCCTTTTCCATCGCCACTTCCACCGCCGCCATCATCGCCACCGGACCCGCCGCGCGATGCGCATCCAGCCGGGCGGACGCCGGCAAGTCGATCACCCGCTCGGGAACGGCGCGCGGGTCGAGCTCGCCCTTGTCGACGAAGCCGCAGTATTGCGCCAGCCGCGCGACACCATGCGTGCCGACGCCGCGGCGGTCTGCCCACAGCAGCACGTCGGCGACGGTTGCCGCATCGGCGGCGCTCATGCCCTTGGCGGCCAAGGCGTCGGTGGCGAAGCGCCGCAGCGCCTGCACCGGCAGGGTCGTGGAAGATGCGGTCATCCGCGTGATCCTACGCGGGCAGGCCCGTCTCTCTGCCGCCCAGGCTCCTAGCAGCAGGCGGCGGTTACCAGCAGCAGGGCGGCGCAGACGAGCAGCACGGAGCCGACCAGTTGCGCCAGCAATGTGAAGGTGGTGCTTCCCGCTTTCATGATTTCAGTGTGAAGTCACGCGCATGAACGACACCTGAACGAACTTTGCACGCCTTGGCGTCGCTGGAACAATGCGGGCCAAACGTGATGGAGCTCACGCTTGCTGCTGCCGGGCTGGCGCTGCTGTCGACAAGCCGGTCCTACAGGCCCGTCCGCCGAACCCCGACATGGCGTTGCCCGGCGGCGGAAGGTAATGTCGGTTGGAGGGACCTATGACCAGCAACAGTTTCGGCGCCCGCGGCATCCTGCACGTGGCAGGGCAAGACTACGAGATCTTCCGCCTGGATGCCCTGGAGCTCGAGGGCGTGGCCCTTGCGCGCCTGCCGTACTCGCTCAAGATCCTGCTGGAGAACCTGCTGCGCCATGAAGACGGCGTGAGCGTCAGGCGCGACGACATCCTGGCGCTCGCGCGATGGGATCCCGCCATGCCGGAAGAACGCGAGATCGCCTACATGCCAGCCCGCGTGGTGCTGCAGGACTTCACCGGCGTGCCTTGCCTGGTGGACCTGGCGGCCATGCGCGACGCGATGGCGGAGCTCGGCGGCGATCCTTCCGACATCAATCCGCTGCAGCCGGTGGAGCTGGTCATCGACCACTCGATCCAGGTCGACGCATTCGGCAGCGCCGAAGCTTTCGGCCAGAACGTGGAGCTCGACTACGCCCGCAATGCCGAACGCTATGCCTTCCTGCGCTGGGGGCAGCAGGCCTTCCGCAACTTCAGGGTGGTGCCGCCCAACACCGGCATCGTTCACCAGGTCAACCTGGAGCACCTGGCACGGGTGGTCTTCACGTCCGACGAGAACGCGGCGGCCGGGCGCAGTGCGGTTCCGATGGCGTACCCGGACACTTGCGTCGGCACCGACTCCCATACGCCCATGGTCAACGGCCTGGGCGTGCTCGCCTGGGGCGTGGGCGGCATCGAAGCCGAAGCGGCGATGCTGGGGCAGCCGATCTCGATGCTGATTCCGCAGGTGGTCGGCTTCCGCCTCGAAGGCGCGCTGCCGGAAGGGGCGAGCGCGACCGACCTGGTGCTCACCGTCACCGAACTGCTGCGCAAGAAGGGCGTGGTGGGCAAGTTCGTCGAGTTCTTCGGTCCGGGGGTGGCCAGCCTCGGCCTGGCCGACCGCGCCACCATCGGCAACATGTCGCCGGAGTACGGCGCCACCTGCGCGATCTTCCCGCCCGACGAGCTGACGCTGCAATACCTGCGCCTCACCGGCCGGGAAGAAGCCCGCATCGCGCTGGTCGAGGCGTACATGAAGGAGCAGGGCCTGTTCCACACCTCCGCCAGCCCGGACCCGATCTTCAGCGACACCCTCGAGCTCGACCTGTCGACGGTACGCCCCAGCGTCGCCGGGCCACGGCGGCCGCAGGACCGCGTGCCCTTGACGGACCTGAAGCGCGCCTTCGCCGCGGCGCTGCCGTCGCTGCTGCCGGCCGAAGGCTCGCCCCGCAGTGCCAGGTCGGGCGTATGGGGCGAGGGCTCCGGCGGCGTGGACGGCGTGGACGCCTCGGGCGCCGCGCAGGCCGCTTCGGACAGCTCGCCCTCGCACGACGGCGGGCAGATAACCCACGGCTCGGTCGTGATCGCCGCCATCACCAGCTGCACCAACACCAGCAATCCCTCGGTGATGATCGCGGCCGGCTTGCTGGCCAAGAAGGCGGTCGAACGCGGCCTGGCGCGCAAGCCCTGGGTCAAGACCTCGCTGGCACCCGGCTCGCGCGTGGTCACCGAGTACTACCGCAAGTCGGGACTGGAAAGGTACCTGGACCAGCTCGGCTTCCAGACGGTGGGCTATGGCTGCACCACCTGCATCGGCAACTCCGGCCCGCTGCCGACGCCGGTGTCCGATGCCATCCAGCAGCGCGGCCTGGTCGCCTGCGCGGTGCTGTCCGGCAACCGCAACTTCGAAGGTCGCATCAACTCGGAAGTTCGGGCGAACTACCTGATGTCGCCGGCGCTCGTGGTTGCCTTCGCCATCGTCGGCCGCGTGGACTGGGATCCGTACAACGAACCGATGGGAACCGGTGCCGACGGCAGCCCCGTGTTCCTGAAAGACCTGTGGCCCAGTTCGCGCGAGATCGACGCGACGATGAACGCCTCGATCGAATCCGACATGTTCCGGCGCAGCTACGGCAGCGTCTTCGAAGGCGACGAGCGCTGGCGGGCCATGGACATACCGGCGGGCGACCGCTTCCAGTGGTCGGACGCTTCCAGCTATGTGCGCCAGCCGCCGTACTTCGTCGGCATGCGCAACGAAGCGCCCGGCGCGGTGTCGGAGATCCGCGGCGCCCGCGTGATCGCGCTGCTGGGCGACAGCGTGACCACCGACCACATCTCCCCGGCCGGCACCATCAAGAAGGATTCGCCGGCGGGCAGCTACCTCGTCGCGCAAGGGGTGCCGCCCAGCGAGTTCAACTCCTATGGCGCACGGCGCGGCAACCACGAGGTGATGGTGCGCGGCACCTTCGCCAACGTGCGCATCCGCAACGCGCTGGCCGCCGGACGCGAGGGCGGATGGACCACCTACCTGCCGGACGGGCAGCTCGCCTCGATCTACGATGCGGCGATGCGCTACGAGCAGGACGGCACGCCGCTGGTGGTGCTCGCCGGCAAGGAGTACGGCAGCGGCTCGTCGCGCGACTGGGCGGCCAAGGGGCCGCGGCTGCAGGGGATCCGCGCCGTGATCGCGGAGAGCTACGAGCGCATCCACCGCTCCAACCTGGTCGGCATGGGCATCCTGCCGCTGGAGTTCCAGCCCGGCGAATCGGTGGCCTCGCTCGGCCTGACCGGGCGCGAGACCTTCGACTTCCACGGCGTGGCGGACGCGCTCGCCGCCGGCTTCCAGGGACAGCGGGACATCCTCGTGCAGGCCACCACCGAAGCCGGCGCCACCATCGGCTTTCGCGGCCGGCTGCGCATCGACACACCGCAGGAGGTGCTGTACTACCAGCACGGCGGCATCCTGCAGTACGTGCTGCGGCAGCTGCTGGGCAAGGCGCTGGCGCCCGAGGCCCAGGCCCGCGGCCCGGCCGCCGCCGCCGTCACGCACGCGCCGCAGTCGGACGAGAAAGTGGACGAGGGCTCGCGCGAATCGTTCCCGGCCAGCGACCCGCCGGCTTACTGATGGCGGCCGCCAACGCCGCGCAAGCCTCCACGCGGCCGCGGGTGGTGGTGGTCGGGTGCGGGTTCGGGGGACTGGAGGCGACCCGCTTCCTGGCCAGCCAGGACGTCGCCGTGACACTGGTGGAAAGAACCAACCACCACCTGTTTCAGCCCCTCCTGTACCAGGTCGCCACGGCGGGCCTTTCCGCGCCGGCCATCGCCGCGCCGGTGCGGCACCTGTTTCGCGGGGCTGCCAACGTGACGACGCTGCTGGCCGAAGTCACGGCCATCGACGCCGCTTCGCGCCGGGTGGAACTCCGCGATGCGGCGCCGCTGCCCTACGACCACCTGATCGTGGCCGCGGGTGCCACCCACAGCTATTTCGGCCACGACGAATGGGCGGCGTACGCGCCTGGCCTCAAGACCCTGGCCGATGCGTTCGAGATCCGGCGTCGCGTGCTGCTGGCTTTCGAGGCGGCCGAGAAGGAGTGCGATCCGGCGCTGCGCGCGGCCTGGCTCACCTTCGTCGTGATCGGTGCCGGTGCGACCGGGGTCGAGATGGCGGGCACGCTGGCGGAGATCGCGCGCCACACCCTGGCAGGCGAGTTCCGGCGCATCGATCCGGCGGCGGCCCGGGTGCTGCTGGTGGAAGGCGGCTCGCGGGTGCAGCAGGCGATGCCGGAGGCCTTGAGCGCGAGCGCGCAACGGCAACTGGAAAAGCTCGGCGTGGAAGTGCGCCTCGACGCGCGCGTCACCGCGATCGATGCCACCGGCCTGGACGTCCGCCCGCCGGGCGATGCAGCGCCTTACCGGATCGAATCGCGTTGTGTCGTGTGGGCGGCGGGCGTCGCGGCTTGTCCATTGGGGCGACAGCTCGCGGCCGCCACCGGCGTGAGCCCCGATCGCAGCGGGCGCGTGCCGGTCGAGGCTGATCTCTCGATCGCGGGCCACCCCGAGATCAGCGTCGTCGGCGATCTGGCGCAGGCCTTCAGCCACCTGCAGGGTCATGAGCCGCGGCCGGTGCCCG
>JAQGMY010000100.1 GCA_028292105.1 Ramlibacter sp. | reverse complement strand
GGCGAGACGGTCAGCGCGCCCGTGCAATCGAGCAGCAGCCCGGCGGAGCTGGGCGTGCAGGACCTGGTGGTCATCGCGGTCAAGGCGCCGGCGATGGCAGAAGTCGCCAAGGCCATCGCTCCGCTGCTCGGCCCGCAGACGGTGGTCCTCACCGCGATGAACGGCGTGCCGTGGTGGTTCTTCGAAGGGTTCGGCGGGCCGCTGGCCGGCACGCGGCTGCAGTCGATCGATCCGGACGGCAGCATCGGCGCCGCCATCCCGGGCCGGCAGATCATCGGCTGCGTGGTGCACGCCAGCTGCTCGCTGAACGCGCCGGGCTACGTCAAGCACCACTTCGGCAACAAGCTGATCGTCGGCGAGCCGGCCGGCGGCACCACCGAGCGCCTCACCCGCCTGGCCGCCCTGCTCGAGAAGGCCGGCCACGAGGTCGTCGTCTCGCCGCAGGTGCAGAAGGACGCCTGGTACAAGCTGTGGGGCAACATGACGGTGAACCCGATCAGCGCGATCACCGGCGCCACCACCGACCTGATCCTGGCCGACGACCTGGTGCGCGGCTTCATCTCCAGCGTGATGCTGGAGGCACGCGAGATCGGCGGCCGGATCGGCATTCCGATCGAGCAGATGCCGGAAGACCGGCACCAGGTGACACGCAAGCTCGGCGCCTTCAAGACCTCGATGCTGCAGGACGTGGAAGCCGGCAAGCCGGTGGAGATCGATGCGCTGGTGACGGTGGTCAAGGAGATGGGCGAGATGACCGGCGTGGCCACGCCTTTCACGGACGCCTTGCTGGGCCTGAGCCGCCTGCATGCGCGCGTGCACGGCCTCTACTGATGGCGGCGGTCCCGGCGCCGGCGCGCGCCATCACCGGCGCGGCCTTTGCCACGCTCCTCCTGATCGCGCTCATGATGGGCGCCAACCATGTGGCGGCGCGGATCGCCTTCAACCACGGGGTCGACGTCGCCACCGCGGTGGTGTTCCGCAGTGCGGTGACCGCGGCGGTGGTCGCCGTCCTGCTGGCCTCGCAGCGGGTGCGGGTGAAGTTCACGGCGCGGCACCAGAAGATGCTGCCGGCGATCGGCCTGCTGGTCGGCGTCCAGAGCCTGTGTCTCTATTCGGCGGTCGCGCGGCTGCCGGTGGCACTGGCGCTCCTGGCGTTCAACTCCTATCCGATCTGGACGGCTGGCTGGTCGGTGCTGGTCTATCGCAAGACGCCGGAAAAGGCGGCTCTGGTGGCGATGCCGGTGATCCTGGTCGGGCTGGCGCTGGCCCTGGACGTGTTCGGCGCCGCCTCGGGGCTGGGTGCCCAGGGGCAATGGGCACGCATCGGGGCTGGCGTGGCTTTCGCGATCGCTGGCGGGGCGGCCTTCGGCCTGGCGCTGGTGCTCACGCAGCACGAAGCCGGCGATGTCGACGGCCGCGTCCGGACCGCCACCACCATGGCCACCGCGGCGCTCGTTGCTCTGGTCACGGTCGTGCTGCAGGGCGGCTTCCACCTGCCCGACGCCGCCGCCGGCTGGGGCGGCCTGTTGGCGCTGACCTTCCTCTACGGCACGGCCTTCACCATCATGTTCACCGTGCTGCCGCGGCTTGGTGTGGTCGGCAATTCGGCGATCATGAATGTGGAGCCGGTGTTCGCACTGGTGCTGGCGTGGCTGATCCTGGGGCAGAGCATCGCGGCGATCCAGGTGGCGGGGGCGCTGCTGGTGGTGGGGACGGTGGTGATGCTGGGCTTGCGCAAGCGGTGATCGGGGGAGGTGCGCGGCGAGCCGCACACCCTACGGGACCACGGATCCATTCGCCAGGGGCGCCGAGGACGCATTCGTTCCGCGCGCCGAGGACGCATTTCGTAGGGTGTGCGGCTTCGCCGCGCACCTCCCCGCCTTAGTCGGCCACCACCACCGGCACCCTCGGCGCCAGCGCGCACATCAATTCATAACCCAAGGTTCCGCCGGCCGCCGCGACCTCGTCGATCGGCAGCACCGCGCCGTTGCCGGCTCGCCCCCACATGGTGACGGCGCTGCCCATGCCCGCCTGCGGCAGCGGCGTGAGGTCGACACCGATCATGTCCATGCTGACCCGCCCCAGCAGCCGCGTACGCACACCCTCGACCAGCACCGGCGTGCCCGTGCCGCAGTGACGCGGGTAGCCGTCGGCGTAGCCGCAGGCCACCACGCCGACCCGCAGCGGCGCCTCCGCCCTGAAGCTGGAGCCGTAGCCGACCGTGTCGCCCGGCTGCAGTTGCTGGACGCCGATCACGCGGGCAGCCAGGGTCATGGTCGGCTGCAGCTGCCAGTGGGCGATGTCGTGCTCGGGGAAGTCCGGGGCGCTGCCGTAGACCGCGATGCCGGGCCGGATCCAGTCTCCCCGGACCCGCGCATCGCCGGCATGGCGCAAGGCTGCCGCGCTGTTGCTCAGGGAGCGCTCGCCCGACAGGTCGCGGCTCGCCTCCTCGAAGATCCGCACCTGCTCGCCGACCCCGCGGGCGCCGTCCGCATCGCTGAAGTGCGTCATGAGCGAAATCTCTTCCACCTGCGGCAGCGCGTCCAGCCGCGCCCAGGCCGTGCGAAACCGCTGCGGCGCGAAGCCGAGGCGGTTCATGCCGGAATTCATCTTCAGGAAGACCCGGTGCGGCACCTGCGTCTTGTGGGCGGCGAGCATCTCGATCTGTTCGTCGCAATGCACGGTGTGCCACAGCCCGAGGCGCGAACAGAGCTCGAGGTCGCGCGGCTCGAACACGCCTTCCAGCAGCAGGACCGGGCCGCGCCAACCCAGCGCCCTGACCCGCTCGGCCTCCTGCAGGTCCAGCAGGGCGAAGCCGTCCGCGCCCCGCAATGCGTCGAAGACGCGCTCGATGCCGTGGCCGTAGGCATTGGCCTTGACGACGGCCCAGACGCGCGCGTCCGGCGCCGCTTCGCGCATGCGCGCCAGGTTGTGGCGCAGGGCTTCGGTGTGGATGGTGGCGAGGATGGGGCGGGGCATGGCAGGGCTCTGGCCAGGATTTTGTCATTACCCACCGTGATATAACCCCGTGTCGCTTGGAGACATGAGAAATTTGACGGGGCCCGCGTGCGGTCCCGCGCCCTAATACGCACCGGATGAAGCGCGGTTTCTACACCATCATGGCGGCGCAGTTCTTCTCGTCGCTGGCCGACAACGCGCTGTTCATCGCCGCCGTGGAATTGCTGAAGTCCTCCCGGGCCCCGACCTGGCAGGCTGCGGCATTGGTGCCGATGTTCGCCTTGTTCTACGTGGTGCTGGCACCCTTCGTCGGCGCGCTGGCGGACGCCAAGCCCAAGGGCAACGTCATGCTCTGGAGCAACTCGATCAAGGTGGTCGGTTGCCTGATGATGCTGCTCGGGTCGCACCCCTTGCTGGCCTATGCGATCGTCGGGCTCGGCGCCGCTGCCTACTCACCGGCCAAGTACGGCATCCTCACCGAGCTGCTGCCTGCGTCGCAGCTCGTCAAGGCCAATGGCTGGATCGAAGGCCTCACCATCGCATCCATCATCCTGGGCATCCTGCTCGGAGGGCAGCTGGTGGGCCATGCGCTGTCCACCCGGATGCTGACGCTGGACTTTCCGCTGATCGACACCGGCATCGACACGCCGCCGGAAGCGGCCATCTTCGTGCTGATCTTCATCTACGCGATCGCCGCCTGGTTCAACACGCGCATCCCGCACACCGGCGTGGAGATGCGGCCGATCCCGAACAACCCGCTGGAGCTGGTGCCGGACTTCTGGAGCTGCAATAGCCGCCTGTGGCACGACCGCCTGGGCCAGATCTCACTGGCGACCACGACCCTGTTCTGGGGCGTCAGCGGCAACCTGCGCTACATCATCCTGGCCTGGAGCGCGGCGGCGCTGGGCTATTCGACCACGCAGGCCTCGTCCCTCAGCGGCGTGGTGGCGGTCGGCACCGCCTTCGGCGCGATCCTGGCGTCGGTGCGGGTGCGCCTGGACAAGGCCACCAGCGTGATGCCGCTGGGCATCGCGATGGGCCTGCTGGTGATCACGATGAACTTCATCACCAACGTCTGGGTCGCGGCGCCGTTCCTGATCCTGCTGGGCGCACTCGGCGGCTACCTGGTGGTGCCCATGAATGCACTGCTGCAGCACCGCGGCCACAACCTGATGGGAGCCGGCCGCTCGATCGCCGTGCAGAACTTCAACGAGCAGGCCTGCATCCTGGGCCTGGGCGCGTTCTACAGCCTGTCGGCCGGCATGGGCATGTCGGCCTTCGGCGCCATCACCGCTTTCGGCGTGGTCGTCGCCGGCGTGATGTGGCTGATCCAGCGCTGGCACGCGCGCAACTGCGTGGTGCACAAGGACGAAGTCGAACACCTGCTGGAACTGGCGCGGCACGACAACGCGCATGGTTGAAGGGCGGGGGCCGGGGCGCGGGGCGCCCGCGGCCGCGGTTGCGGCGTTGCTGGTGAACGCCTTCCTGTGGGGCGTCTCGTGGTGGCCCTTCCGCTGGCTGCAGGAGCGCGGACTGCACCCGCTCTGGTCCACGGCGCTCATCTACCTGGCCGTGGTCACGCTGTTCGTCGCCTGGCGGCCGGCCACCCTGTCGGAGTTCAGGCGCCAGCCCCTGCTGTGGGTGCTGGGCGCCGCCGCCGGGCTGACCAACGTCAGCTACAACTGGGGCGTGACCATCGGCGACGTCGTGCGGGTGGTGTTGCTGTTCTACCTGATGCCGGTGTGGACGGTGCTGCTCGCGTGGCTGATGCTGGGCGACCGCCCGCGGCCCGTCGCGCTCGCGCGGATGGCGCTGGCACTGGCCGGCGTCTGGACGGTGCTGGGCACCGGGGCCGGTGGCATCCCCTGGCCGCACAGCCTGCCGGACGTGCTGGGACTGCTGGGCGGCTTGGGTTTCGCCTTCAACAACATCCTGCTGCGCCGCCTGGGCGACGGTCCGGCGGCCCCGCGCCTGATCGCCATGTTCGGCGGCGGCGGCCTGGTCGCCGGGCTGGTCGCCATCGCCGGGACCTCGCAAGGCACCCTGCCGGCGCTGCCGCCGCTGGCGCTCCCGTGGGTCGCGGGCCTGGCCTTGCTCGCCCTCAGCTTCCTGGCCAGCAACCTCGGACTGCAGTACGGCGCGTCGCGGCTGCCAGCCCACACCACGGCGCTCGTCATGTTGTCGGAGGTGGTGTTCGCGAGCCTCTCGGCGGTCGTCCTGGGGGCGGCGGAACTGAGCCCGCGCACCCTGGTCGGCGGGCTGCTGATCGTCGCCGCGGCTGCGTGGTCGGCCTGGCCGGAGCGTTGAACCCAGCGCTCGCGGCAGGGGGCACAATCCGCCGATGGCCAGCATCTACGACTTCGAAGCCCGGCAGATCGATGGCCGGCCCGTGCGCCTGGAGCAGTTCCGCGGCCGGGCGCTGCTGATCGTCAACACCGCCAGCGCCTGCGGCTTCACCCCGCAGTTCAAGGGACTCGAGGAGCTGCACCAGGCCTTCGGCAGCCGCGGGCTGGCGGTGCTCGGCTTCCCCTGCAACCAGTTCGGCTCCCAGGACCCCGGCAGCGACGACGAGATCGCGCAGTTTTGCGAGTTGAACTTCGGGGTGAGCTTTCCGATGATGTCCAAGGTCGACGTCAACGGCGCCAAGGCGCATCCGCTGTACCAGTGGCTCACGCGCGAAGCCCCGGGCCTGCTCGGGTCCAAGTCGATCAAGTGGAACTTCACGAAGTTCCTGGTCGGCAAGGATGGCCAGGTGATCAAGCGTTATGCGCCGCAGGATGCGCCGGCTTCGCTGGCCAAGGACATCGAGGCCGCCCTTTCCGCCTGACGCGCGGGCGCAACACTGCCCGGCAGCGTACAGACGAGCCCGGCGGTAACGCGCATCGTGCGCCCGGTACAAGCAAGGGGCTCTCATGCAAAAAGTTTCAACGATCCTGCGGACGTGGGGCGGCGTCGTGCTGCTCGCCGCTGGCCTGGCAGGTTGCGGCGGCGGTGGACGCGATGCCGTCCTCGGCTTCGACTCGACCCCTACGGCGCCGACCGTCACTGCCGCCGTGCCGGCTGCCGCCGTCACCGGCGTGGCGATCAACACCAGCCGCATCAACGTCAGCTTCAACGAACCGATCGCCCCGTTCGGTGCCGGCTCGTCCTTCACCGTCACCTGCGCGGCGCCGTGTGTCAATCCCACGGGGACGGCCAGCCTCGACGGCAGCGGCCGGATCGCGACCTTCACCTTGACCCCAGGCACCCAGCTGGACCCCAACACCCAGTACACCACGACGATCACGGGCGTGCGCAGCGCGGCCACCGGCCTGCCGCTGGCCGCGCCCTTCGTCTCCACCTTCACGACCGGCGCCTCGCTCGACACCACCCGGCCAAGGGTTGCATCGACCTTCCCGCAGACGACCAGCCCTGGTCCGACCACCGGCGTCGCTGCCAACAGCGCCGTGACCGCGACCTTCACCGAAGACATGGCCCCGGGCAGCATCTCGAACGCGAGCTTCACCCTGGCCTGCGCAGCGCCCTGCACGGCACCGGCCGGCAGCGTGAGCTACGTACTGGCCAACCGCACGGCAGTCTTCACGCCGGCCGCAGCCCTGGCCACGGGTGTCACGTACACCGCAACCATCACCGCCGCGGCCAGCGACAACGCCGGCAACACGCTGGCGGGTAACCAGGCGCCCCTGCCTGCGGCCAGCAACTACGTGTGGACCTTCACCACGGGTGCTGCGGCCGCCCCGGCCAGCCTGTCCGTGCAGTCGACCAACCCGGCGGCCGGCTCGACCACCGCCTGTGTCAACGCGCCGATCAACGCCTCCTTCGCGGTGCCTGCGGGCGGACGCCTGGACCCGGCGAGCGTGAATGCCTCGACCTTCACCGTCACCGGCCCGGCCTCGGCAAACGTCGCGCCGTCGTCGGTGGTGGTGGACGCCAGCACCGGCCGCATCGCGACCTTCCAGCCGGCGGCACCGCTGGTGGCGGGCAACGTCTACCTGGCGAAGCTGCGCGGCGGCTCGGCCGGCGTGCGTGACCTGGCCGTCCCGGGCAACACCCTGCCCGCCGACGTGACCTTCAGCTTCACGGCGGCCAACTGCACGGCGCCCGTGAGCTCCTTCCCGCTGCGCAGCGCCGCCACCTATGGCGCCTTCGGCGGTTCCGCCGGCCTCACCAACGAGGGCATCCTGAGCGTGATCAATGGCGACATCGGCACCACCGGCGTGTCCACGCTGGTGACCGGGTTCCACGACGCCGGCCCGGGCTGCACCTACACCGAGACGCCGCTGAAGGCGGCCGCCGTCAACGGGCTGATCTTCACCGCACCGCCGGCACCGACCCCGGCTTGCCCGAGCGAAGGCACGGCCGTGACCTCGGCCCGCGCCGCGCAGGCCAGGGCCGATACGCTGACGGCGTACAACCAGCTGGCCGCGCTGCCCGGCGGGCCCAACGCCGGCGGCGGCAACCTCGCCAACCTGACCCTGGCGCCTGGCGTCTACACGGCGGCAGCCGGCTCGTTCCGCATCGAGGGCGGCAACCTGACGCTCGACGCGCAGGGCAACCCCAACGCCACCTTCGTGTTCCAGATGGCGTCGACCCTCACGGTCGGCGGCCCGGGCGCCGCCTTCCCGAGCAGCATCGTGCTGGCCGGCGGCGCGCAGGCGAAGAACGTGTTCTGGCAGGTGGGTTCCGCGGCGACCATCAACGCCGGCGGCGGCGGCACCATGGTCGGCACGATCATCGCGCAGGCCGGCGTGACCTTCTCCACCGCCGGCGCGTCGGCGATCACCACGCTGAACGGCCGCGCGCTGTCGCTGGACCCGAGCATCACGATGGTGAACACCGTCATCAACGTGCCGGCGCCGTGATGCACGGATCGCCCGGCCCCATGAAGAAAGTCTCCATGACCTCCATCAAGCGCGCGGCGCTGCTGGCCTGCATGGCCGCGGCCGGCGCGCTGGCGAGTCCGGCCCTGCTGGCGCAGGACGCCGGCTGGTATGCCGGCGGCAACGTCGGCCGGTCCGCCGCCACCATCGACGACGGCCGCATCCGCAGTGGCCTGAACAACCAGGGGCTGGTCGTGAGCGGCTTCTCCGCCGACGACCGCGACACCGGCTACAAGCTGTTCGGCGGCTACCAGGTCAACCGCTACCTCGGCGTCGAAGCCGGCTGGTTCGACCTCGGCTCGGCCGGCTTCGCCGCCAGCACCACGCCCACGGGCTCCCTCAGCGGCAACATCCGCATGCGCGGCCTGAGCCTGGACGCCGTCGGCACGCTGCCGATCGGCGAGCGCTTCTCGCTGCTCGGGCGAATCGGCATGGCCCACACCCGCACGCGCGGCAGTTTCGGCGCCACCGGCGCGGTGCGGATGCCATACCCGTCCACCAGCACCAGCGACAGCAGCACGGGCCTCAAGCTCGGCGTCGGTGCGGCATGGCAGCTGACCAATGCGTGGTCGGTGCGGGCGGAAGTCGAACGTTTGCGCATCGACGACACGGCCGGCAACAAGGGCCACGTGGACCTGATGTCGGTCGGGCTGGTGTACCGCTTCGGCGCCGGGCCGATGCGCTCCGGCAACTAGGCGCCTGCGGCGTCATGACGGGCCTGCTTCGGCAGGCCTTTTTCGTGGGGCGGTTCAGAGAGGTGCGCAAGCGGAGCTTGCACACCCTACGAGGGCCGGCTCAGGCCAGTGCGGCGTCCACCACTTCGATCCAGTGCTTGACGGGGGTGTCGGTGCCGCTTTGCAGGTGCGTGATGCAACCGATGTTGGCCGACAGGATCGCCTGCGGCTGCAGCGCGCCCAGGTGTCCCAGCTTGCGGTCGCGCAAGGTATGGGCGATGTCCGGGTGCAGCACGGAGTAGGTGCCGGCGGAGCCGCAACAAAGGTGCGATTCGTTCAGCGCCACCCGCACCTCGAAACCGAGCGCGGTCATGGTCTGCTCGACGCCGCCACGCAGCTTTTGCCCATGCTGCAAGGTGCACGGTGGGTGGTAGGCGAACAGGCCGGGCCGGGCCCGGACCTTGTCGCGCAATTGCGGCACCAGGGCCGCCACGATCTCGCTCAGGTCGCGGGTCAGTTCGCCGATGCGCCTGGCCTTCTCGGCGTAGCTCCTGTCGTGCTGCAGCAGGTGGCCGTACTCGCGCACCGTCACCCCGCAGCCCGAGGCATTCATCACGATCGTGTCGACCTCGCCGCTCTCCACGTGCGGCCACCAGGCATCGATGTTGCGCCGCATCTGCTCGCGGCCGCCGTCCTGGTCGTTCAGGTGGAACTTCACGGCGCCGCAGCAGCCGGCCTGGTCCGCGATCACGGTCTGGATGCCGGCGGCGTCGAGCACGCGCGCCGTGGCGGGATTGATGTTGGGGCTCATCGCCGGTTGCACGCCACCTTCGAGCAGCAGCACTTTGCGCGCATGCGTGCGGGTCGGCCACGAACCGGCCGGCTGGCGCGCCGGCACCTTCTCGCGCAGCCGCGCGGGCAGCACCCCGCGCACGCTCTGGCCCAGTCGCATCGCCGGCGCGAACAGCGGCGAAGTCAGGCCTTCCTTGAGCGTCCACCGCAGCGCCTTGGCCGGCGCGCCGCGGGGCACCTTGCGTTCGACGATGGCGCGGCCGATGTCGACCAGGTTCCCGTAGTCGACGCCGCTCGGGCAGGTGCTTTCGCAGTTGCGGCAGGTGAGGCAGCGGTCCAGGTGAAGCTGCGTCTTCCGGGTTGGCTCTTCCCCCTCCAGCACCCGCTTGATCAGGTAGATGCGGCCGCGCGGCCCGTCGAGTTCATCCCCCAGGATCTGGTAGGTGGGGCAGGTCGCCGTGCAAAAACCGCAGTGCACGCACTTGCGCAGGATCGCTTCGGCCTCCGCGCCTTCGGCGGTGCCCTGGAATTCGGGGGAGAGATGGGTCTGCATCAGAACTGCGGCGAGAGCCGGCCGCGGTTGAAGATGCCGGCCGGGTCGAACTGCTCCTTGAGCCTTTGGTGGATGGTTGCAAGCGGCGCCGACAGCGGCGTGTAACGGCCGCTCGCGTCCGCACGGTCGGTGCGGAACAAGGTCGCGTGCCCGCCCGCCGAAACCGCTGCCTGGCGCACGCGGGCGGCATCGCCGGCGGCGGCGCGCACCCAGCGCTGGGCGCCATGCCATTCGACCACGGGCGGCTCCGGTAGTTCCAGCACCGGCGCCGTCTGCGGGACCGACAGCCGCCACAGGTCGCGGCCGCCGCGTTCGGCGAACCAGGGCAGCTGCTGTTCACGGCACGCATGCCAGTGGGCCCGCATCCGTGCGTTGTCCATGCGCTCGCCGCCCAGGCTGCGGCAGGCCGCATCCACCGCGGCCACCGCGCCGCGCAGCCGCAGCCAGAGCGTGCCGCCCTCGTCGGGCATCCAGGTGCTTGCGTTCAGCGGCAGCGGCTGGCCGCCCCAGGCATTGAGCTTGCCCAGCGCCTCGGCCTGCGAGAGCGCGAAGCGCAACGTGGCCTCGGCGGGCGCCACCGGCAGCACCTTCAGGCTGACCTCCGTGATCAGGCCCAGGGTGCCCATCGCACCGGCCATCAGCCGGGAGAGGTCGTATCCCGCCACGTTCTTCATCACCTGGCCGCCGAACACCAGGTGCTCGCCGCGGCCGTTGACCAGGTCCAGCCCCAGCACGTAGTCGCGCACCGAGCCGACGCTGGCGCGCGCCGGACCGGACAGGGCTGCCGCCACCATGCCGCCGACGGTGGCGCCGCCGCCGAAATGGGGCGGCTCGAAGGGCAGGCTCTGCCCGCTTTGCGCCAGCTCCTGCTCCAGCTGCGCCAGCGGCGTGCCGGCGCGTACCGTCACCACCAGTTCGCTCGGCTCGTAGTTGACGATGCCGCGCAGCGTCGCCGTGTCCAGCAGTTCGCCCTCGACGCGTTCACCCAGGAAGTCTTTCGTTCCGCCGCCGCGGATGCGCAGCGGGGTGCGCAGCGCGGCGGCCGCGCGGATGCGTTCGACCAGGGCGGCAAGTGCTTCGTCCATGGAGGGTTTTTCGTTCAATCGACGAAGAAACTGGCGGGCAGCCCCGGGACCTCGACCCGCGCGCTGAACACGCAGCCGGAATGCGGCAGCGCCTGCAGTTCCTGCGCCGGTCGCTTGTTGCGCGCGGTGGTGAGATACAGCGTGCGCAGGTCCGGCCCGCCGAAACAGGGCATGGTGGGACAGCGCGCCGGCACCTCGAACTGCGCGACGACCTGGCCTTGCGCGGACAGGCGCAGCAGGCGGCCGCCCTCGTACATCGCCACCCAGTAGCAGCCCTCGGCGTCCACCGCAGCGCCGTCCGGCCGGCCGCCGTAAGCGCCTTGCCCGGGCTGCCATCCCGCCGGCTTGGGAGCGAACTGGTGGAACACCCGGTGGTGCCGCATGGCGTTGCCCTGGGCATCCCAGTCCCAGGCATAGATCGCCGCCTGCTGCGTGTCGGTCCAGTACACCGTGCGCTGGTCGGGCGACCAGGCGATGCCGTTGGCCGCCGTGGCGTTGTGGGCCTTCAACTGCACGATCGGCTTGCCGCCGTTGCCGTTGTCGGGGCGGCAGTCCACCGAGTAGAGGTCGGCCTTGCGCGCGTCCTTCGGCTCGTAGTAGGTGCCGGCCCAGAAACGGCCGACCGGGTCGGCCTTGCCGTCGTTGAAACGGGTGGTGGCGGCATGCTGGAAGCGCACGATGGGCTCCAGGGCGCCGCCCCAGACGCGCGCGCGATAGATGCCGTCGCGCAGGCCCATGACGAGGCCGCCGGTGCGCGCCGGCGCGATGCACCCGGGTTCCTGGGGCAGCTGCCATTCCTGCGGCGCCTCGCTACCGCCCGGCCGGAAGCGCCGCACCTTGCGCGCCTCGATGTCGACCCAGTAGAGGCATTGTTCGTCCGGATGCCAGAACGGCGACTCACCGAGCAGGTCGGGCGCGCTGACGGCCAGCTCCCACTTCATCGCGCCTCCTCCACTTCGATGGACATCTGCGCGACCAGCGTCTCGCCGGGCGCGAGCACCCGCAGGCCGAGGTCGGCCGCCGCCGCGCCCGAGGCATAGAGGTGCACCGCGTTGTTGACGTGGCTGACCGGCTCGACGGCGATGCTGTCGCGCCCCGGCTCGGTGAAGACCACCAGCCGGGTGAGCTCGGAGCGAACGCGCACGTGCAGGCGATCGTCGCGCAGGTGAACGACGCCGTCCCAGCCGTCGTAGCAGTGGTCCACCGCCAGTGCAGCGCAGTCGGTATCCAGGCCCGGGTCCGGCTTGCGCTGGGTCGGCAGCTTGTCGTCGCCCATCTCCCAGCGGCCGCCGGAACGGAAGGCGATGCGGCTGCCGGCCCGCTTGACGAACCATGGATGCCAGCCCAGGCCAACTGGCGCGGCCTTGCCCGACTGGTTGGTGAGGGCGAGTGTCAGTTCCAGGGCCTCATGGCGCAGGCGCAGCGTGTGAGAGCAGTCGAAGGCGAAGGGCCAGGAGGCGTCCGGCCGATGCTCGTACGCCAGCATCGCGGAGCCCTCGTCGGCGTCGAGCACGCTCCAGGGCCGCTGCCAACCGACGCCGTGGATCGCATGCGGCTCATCGCCGTTGTTGCGTACCAGGGGATGCTGCGTCCCCTCCCAGACCAGGCTGGCGTGGCCGATGCGATTGGAAAAAGGGACCAGTGCGTAGAGCCCGGCCTGGCGGGCGGAAGTCAGCTGCGCGGCCGGTGTCGAGCGCAGCACCGGCTCGTCCCCCAGCCACAGTCCGGCAACGGCGCCACCGAGCTCGGGATGCAGCTCGCAGCGCAGCCGCCCCGCACGAAGTTCGACCATGGACCTTGTCTCCTTGCTCTTTCGTGCCATTGTGCATGCGGCGCGCGGAGCCAGGGCCGGCAAAAAAAGGGGGCCCGCCGAAGCGGGCCCAACATCAGGGGAGACCTTGAAGTTTCGAGGGATTGCCGCGGCGTGCCTCCGCGGTCGCAACGGGGATCAGCGGTTGTAGGCCGTCTCGCCGTGGCTGCTGATGTCGAGGCCTTCGCGCTCCTCCTCTTCGGTCACGCGCAAGCCGATCAGCAGGTCGACGATCTTGTAGGCGATGAAGGAAACGACGCCTGACCAGACCAGGGTAGTCAGCACAGCCTGGAACTGGATCCAGACCTGGCCGCCGATCGAGTAGTCGGCGCCCACCTTGTTGGCCACGTAGTCATAGATGCCCGTGCCGCCCAGCGAGGGCGAAGCGAACACGCCGGTCAACAGCGCCCCGACGATACCGCCGACACCGTGGACGCCGAACACGTCCAGCGCGTCGTCGGCACCGAGCATGCGCTTGAGGCCGTTGACGCCCCACAGGCACACCAGGCCGGCGATCAGGCCGATGACGATGGCGCCCATCACGCCGACGAAGCCGCAGGCAGGCGTGATGGCCACCAGGCCGGCGACGGCACCGGACGCAGCGCCCAGCATCGAGGCCTTGCCCTTGGACAGCGCTTCACCGGCACACCAGGCCAGGGTCGCGGCGGCAGTGGCGAACAGCGTGTTGGCGAAGGCCAGCGCGGTGGTGCCGTTGGCTTCCAGGTTGGAGCCGGCGTTGAAGCCGAACCAGCCCACCCACAGCAGCGCGGCGCCGACCATCGTGAGCGTCAGGCTGTGCGGCGTGAGGGATTCCTTGCCGAAGCCGATGCGCTTGCCCACCAGGTAGGCGCCCACCAGGCCGGCGACACCGGCGTTGATGTGCACCACGGTGCCGCCCGCGAAGTCCAGCGCGCCCTTGGCCCACAACCAGCCGCCGGCGGCCGTCACGCTCTCGAGCGTCCTGGCGTCGGTGATCGCGTCCGGGCCGTCCCAGTACCAGACCATGTGCGCCATCGGCAGGTAGGCGAACGTGAACCAGATCGCGCAGAACAGCAGCACCGCGGAGAACTTGATGCGCTCGGCGAAGGCGCCGACGATCAGCGCGCAGGTGATGGCGGCGAAGGTGGCCTGGAAGGCGACGAAGCTCAGCTCCGGGATGACCACGCCCTTGCTGAAGGTGGCGGCCACCGAGTCCGGCGTGATGCCGTTGAGGAACAGCTTGCCCAAGCCCCCCATGAACGGATTGCCGGCGGTGAACGCCACGCTGTAGCCGTAGATGGCCCACAGCACGAAGATCATGCAGGCGACCACGAAGACCTGCATCAGCACCGACAGCATGTTCTTGCTGCGGACCAGGCCGCCATAGAACAGCGCCAGGCCAGGCACGATCATCATCAGCACCAGCAGGGTGGACACGGTCATCCAGGCGGTGTCGCCCTTGTTGGGAACCGGCCCGGGAGCCGCGGCGGGTGCAGCGGCGGGCGCAGCAGCAGTGGCAGCCGCGGGAGCGGCAGCAGCAACGGGCGCGACAGCAGCGGCCGGAGCCGCGGCAGCGGGAGTGGCTTCCGCCGCCGCTGCAGCGGCGGGGGCGGCCGGCTGCTGGGCGATAGCGGTGACGCTCCCGATCAGGAGTCCCAGGCCCAGGCCGAGGGATGCGAAAAATTTCCTCATGTCGATGTCTCTCTGGTGATGTCTGGGGTCAGAGCGCTTCTTTGCCGGTCTCGCCGGTGCGGATGCGAACGACCTGCTCGAGGTCGTACACGAAGATCTTTCCATCGCCGATCTTTCCGGTGCGGGCGGCGGCCTCGACCGCCTCGATCACCCGTTCCACCAACTCGTCGGACACCGCCGCTTCGATCTTGACCTTGGGCAGGAAGTCGACGACGTATTCGGCGCCGCGGTACAGCTCGGTGTGGCCCTTCTGGCGGCCGAAGCCCTTGACCTCGGTGACGGTGATGCCCTGCACGCCGATGCCCGAGAGGGCTTCGCGCACTTCGTCGAGCTTGAATGGCTTGATGATGGCGGTGACGAGTTTCATGCTTGCTCCTTGGAAGCTCTTAGAACGCGTACTTCACGCCCAGCACGAGCGTGCTCTTGCCGAGGTCCTTGCCGTTCGGTGCGAAGTAGGCGTCGGCGTTGGTGTCCACATAGGCCAGCGAACCGCTGAAGCCCGCGCCGAAGTCCTTGCCGAGCGTGACGGACCAGTCGGTGTACGAGGCGGCCGAGTTGTGGCGCACC
>JAQGMY010000080.1 GCA_028292105.1 Ramlibacter sp. | reverse complement strand
CCAGCTGGAATTGCTCGTGCGAATGGACGGCACGCTCGCACTGGGCGAAATCATGCGCTCGATGCCGGGTCTGTCCGAGGAGGATTTCGCCCGCGCTTTCCACGCGCTGCGAGACCGGGAGCTCGTGTCCGCGGTGGAAGACGACCCCTTTCGATCCGAAATGCAGACGCAGCTGGAGTCGTTTTCGGAATCCGTCGGTGCCGAGATGGCCGACGCCGCAGCGCTGTCATTGCGGCGTACTGGCTACTTCGTGGGCATCGCACGCAAGCCCGCGAAAGCGCCGCAACGCGCGGCCGGCCAGCCGCTGCAGGCCGTCGTGGTGGAAGACGAGCCCGTGCTCGCCAGGTTCGTGCAGAGCTATCTTGCGTTCGAAGGCATCCAGGTCCGGCTCGCCGCCAACCGTGCGGAAGTGTCGGGGCAACTGGGCACGCGCCCGATTCCAGACCTGGTCCTGCTCGACGTGGCCCTGCCGGACGCGGACGGCTTCGACATCCTGGCGCGCATTCGCCGGCACCGGCACCTGCAAGAGGTGCCCGTGATCATGCTGACCGGCACCACCACGCGCGAAGCCGTGATCCGGGGCATGCGCCTGGGCGCCGACGGGTACGTCACGAAGCCGTTCGACGCCGATGCCCTGATGCGCGCCGTGCGCACGGTGCTCGGGCTGCCCGGGGCGGCGCACAGCAGCGACCCCTGGGTGAACCGGGACGCCACGGCTGGCCGCGGCGGCGGCGGTTGAACCGGATGTTGCGGCAGCTCCTTTCGCCCCTGCGCGCGCGACCCCTGAGCACGGCAGCGTCGCTCGCCCTGATGCTGGCCGGTGCAACGGTGCTGCTTGGCTGGGTCCTCGACCAACCCTTGATGAGGAGCCTCGTGCCGGGCGCCGTGCAGATGAAACCGAACGCGGCCCTTGGCCTGTTCGCGGCAGGCGTGGCCATGAACCCGATGGGCGCACCCGGCGCGAGTTGGCGCGAGCTCCTCAGGCGCACCCTCGCGGTCTGCGTCATGTTGATCGGGGGCCTCACGCTGGCGGAGTATCTCCTGGGCACCGACCTCCGCATCGACGAGATCTTCTTCGCCGACAACGCGCGTGCGTTCAACCCGCTGCCGGGGCGCATGTCACCTTTCACGGCATGGGCACTCGTGTTGCTTGGCGCCTGCCTGGGCCTTCAGGGCCGCCGCGGCTGGGCCAGGACCGCTACCTTGATGTGCAGCGTGCAGGTCGTGATCATCGGCGTGGTCGCCCTGCTGGGTTACGCCTGGAATGCCGCCGAACTGGTGACCGATGCCTGGCTGCCGCCGGTTGCGCTCAACACCGCGGGCGTGCTGGTCCTCGCAGGGCTTGCCTTGCTGGTCGAACAGGGCGGCGACCCGGCGCAGCGGCGCGGGCCAGGACGCTTCACGCCGATCGAGAAGCGCCTCCTCCTCGGATTCTGGGCAATGGTGCTGGTGCTGGTTGTCGCTGCCACCTTCACCTACCGCTCCAACCTGCAGTACGTCCGCGCCGCGACACGGGTCGCGCACACGCAGTCCACGCGGGTCGAGCTCGCCCGGCTGGAGTCGTGCATGGAAGGCGCGGAGGCGCACCAGCGCAGGTACCTGCTGGTCGCAGACGTGAGCTCGCGCAGCGCCTTGCACCATGCGATCGCGCGCTGCAAGCGGCTGGTCCATTCCATTCACGCGCTGGTGTCCGACAACCCCGCGCAGACCAGGCGCGTGGAAGCCCTGGAGCAGGCCGTGCCCAAGCACCTGCAGATGCTGCAGGAGGAGGCGGACCTGTTCGGGGCGGGCGAGCGCGACGCCGCGCGCGAGGCGATCACGGCCGGCTCGGGCGACGCCGCGCTGCGGGAGGTTTCCCGTGCGATCCGCGAAATCGAGGCGGTCGAGGAAGGGCTGCTCGTCACACGCGAACGCGGCCAGGCGTTCGATCGATCCGTCATGGTGGTATCCCTCATGGTGATGCTGCTGGTGGCGAGTGCCATCTTCGCCCTGCTGGTGCGCGGCATGCGCATCGAGATCAGGAGAAGCAGCACGCTTCGCGACGAGGCGGCGCGCCAGAAGACGCTGCTGAATACCGTCATCAACTCCATCCCCGACTTCATCGCATACAAGGACGTGGCCGGGGTCTACCTCGGGTGCAACGACGCCTACACGGGCATGCTCGGCCGGCCGGCGGACGAAGTGATCGGTCGCAAGCTGGGCGACCTGTTTTCGTCCTCGCGCGCGAACGCGCTGCGCGAGCGTGACGAGGAAGTGCTCGCGCTGCAGGAAAAGCGCGTCGAGGAAGACTGGATGTCCTTCGCCGACGGATCCCGTGTGCCGATGGAGGTGGTGCGCACGCCGCTGCGCGGACCCGACGGGCAGCTGGAAGGGCTGCTGGCGATCGGACGCGATGTCACGCACAGGCAGCAGGCGGCGCAGGACATCGTCCGTGCCCGCGAACTGGCGGAGCAGGCGGCGCGCGCCAAGACGGAGTTCCTCGCCAACATGAGCCACGAGATCCGCACCCCCATGACCGGCGTGCTCGGAATGATCGACATTCTCGCCACCGAGGACCTGACACCGGCACAGGTCGGGTACGTCGAACTGATGCGCGCGTCCGGGCGCCACCTGCTGAATGTGATCAACGACATCCTCGATTTCTCGCGGGTGGAGTCCGGCAAGCTGGAGCTGGAACACATCGACTTCGCGGTGTACGAACTGCGCGCGCGGCTCGAATCGCTCACCGGGCACCTGGCGGTCGAACGCGGTGTCGCCTTGCAATTTCACTTCGACTCCGCCGTGCCCGAAATCTTGCGGGGCGACCCGACGAGACTCACGCAAGTGCTGCTCAACCTGGTCACCAACGCCATCAAGTTCACGGAACGCGGCGCAGTCACCGTCCGCGCACGGCGAGCGCCCACCGCGGAAACCGGAACGCGCCTGCTGTTCGAGGTGAGCGACACCGGCGTGGGCATCCCGGCGGACGTGCTTTCGCAGCTGTTCGAGCCCTTCGTACAGGCCGACAGCTCCACGGCCCGCAAACACGGCGGCAGCGGCCTCGGCCTGGCCATCTGCAAGCGCCTGGTCGAGGCGATGGGTGGCAGGGTCGGCGCGAGCAGCGAGCCCGGCGCGGGCAGCTGCTTTTTCTTCGAGATCCCTCTGGTGCGCGGCTCGACGAAAGTCGTCCAGTCCGAGGCGAAAATTGTCGCCCCGATCTTGCCCCGCCGCCTCCTGATCGCGGAAGACGTCGAGGTCAACCGCCACATCCTGCAGGCGGTGCTGCGCAGGGATGGCCATCAGCTGGTGTTTGCAAGCAACGGCGAAGAGGCGGTCAAGCTGGCGCGCGAGGGGGTGTTCGATCTCATCCTCATGGACGTCCAGATGCCGGTCATGGACGGGGTGGAAGCGACGCGCCGCATCCGCGCGATGGAGGGACCCGCGTCCCGGCTGCCGATCGTCGGGCTCACCGCGAACGTGATGGCGCGCGAACGCGAGGGGTATCTCCAGGCGGGAATGGACGAGTGCCTGGGCAAGCCGATCGACTGGCGCGAACTCTCGGCCGCGATCAGCCGCCGCGCACTGCTGCCCGATTCCGGTTCAACGCTGGTCGACCCGCACGCGCTGGGCGCATTGGCCGGCGTGGCGGGGCAGGCCGGAATGCAGGAGCTCGTGCGCGAGGGATTCGAGGCGTACCGGCTGTATCACGCGCAAATGCTTTCGGCGGACCCCATCGCCCTGGGTTCGATCGCGCACAAGATCAGTGGTTCGGCGGGCACCCTCGGACTGCAGGCGATCGCGGACGCGGCCGCCCGCATCGAGGCGGCCGTGAAGGAGGCAGGCGCCACCACCGCGCTCCTCCCAGGCCTCGAACGCGCGATCGAAACAACGCGCGAGGAGCTGTTCAGGCTGGGCATCCTGCAGGCGTGAAAGGACCGCAACGCGCGTCCATGGCGGGTGCGTCAGTGCTCCACGGTTCCGCGCCAGGCTCCGGTTTCGGAGCCGCGGCTTTCGATCAGCTCCTTGAACTTCTTCAGGTTGCGCTGCGCCTCGAAGCGCATCACGCCGATCGCGTCGCCGACCTTTTCGTCGAAGCTCTCCGGCGCATAGGTCATGCGCAGCACGATGGCTGTGCGCGATTCGGAGCGCTTGTCGAAGGTGACGCGGCCGGCGTTCATCGGGCCGCTGGTGCTGCGCCAGGCGATCACCTGGTC
>JAQGMY010000023.1 GCA_028292105.1 Ramlibacter sp. | reverse complement strand
TTGAACGGGCAGCGGCTGGACCACAAGCCCTTCGAGGTGCGAGCAGCCGATCGCGAATACGAAGTGGTGGTCGGGCCGAGGATTGGCATCAGCAAGGCAGCGGACGTGCCCTGGCGCTTCGGCCTGGCCGGATCGAAGTTCCTGAGCCGGCGGTTCTGAACCCCGTCGTTGCCGCACAGGCGGGAATGACGAGGTTGAATTTCAGCGCTGAACCGAAACCTTGTTCCCGTTGCGCGTGATCGTCATCGGCGGATCACGCATCTCCGTGATCACCGTGCCGTGGCTGGCCGGCCCCGCGCCCATCGCCGCGGTGTTCACCGCCGAAGGCGCAGTCCGGGCGACCGCCACATCGGCGGGAATCACCGTGAACGTAGGCAGGTCCACACGCGCTGCGGCAGCGGCCGGGACCATCACGATGTTGCCGGCCACGACGGTGTGCGGAAGGTGATTGGCCTGCGCGGTCGTGCGATCCGTCAGCAGCGGCGCTTCGCTGGAAGGCGCGATGGTGCGGCCGGTGCGCTCCATGCGGATGGTGCCGGCGGGTACGTCACGCGCATTGGACCGCGCCACCTGCGCGATGCCGACAGGCGTGCAGGTATTGGACTGGTTGAACACCATGCTGGCGCCGCGGCCGTAGCGCTGGCCCACCGACTGGTGCAAGGGAAGGCTCATGTCCACCGGGGCGTCCGTGCCCTGGTAGATCACGCGGTTGCTGCCGTCGTAAACGGTGTAGCAGGCCATTGCGTTGGCGCCAGCCAGCGCGAGGCCGCAAAGCAGTGCGAGCTTCAATTTCATGTCGGGCCCTTCAACCGCACAGGCGGCGCAATGATCTGGATGGACGGATCATGCCGGACTCATGCGTGCAATGCACGCAGGTCAACCCAGCAAGGGCTTGTCGGAGCCGACCCCGCTGCCCTAGCGGACGTCACCAACGAGGCGGCGACGAGCCGGGCGGCATCGAGGCCAGCAGCCAGGCGGCAGGCGTGCGGCTGAGCTCGGCGCTGTGGCGCAGCGCCTGCAGCGCGCCGAACCCGGAATGGGACGTCTCCAGCCACTGCGCCAGCGAAGGTGGCCTGGCGGCGAAGCCGTCTTTCACCGGTCCGAGGCCGCGCAGCCAGTGGGCGGTCTGGGCCAGCGACACCTGCACATGCCAGCTGCCGCCTTGCTGCTGCTGGCGATGCAGGGCCGCGGCAGCGCCGAAAGCGATGAGGTAGCCGGTCGCCTGGTCCAGGATCTGCATCGGCAGCGGCCGCGGCTGGTCCGGGGTGCCAGCCGCAAGGGCTTCGGCGTGGTTGAAGCCGGTCGCGGTCTGCACCAGCGAGTCGAAGCCGCGCCGGCGGCTCCACGGTCCGTGCGGCCCGTACGCGGACAGCGATACGTGGACGATGCCCGGCCGGTGTTCGGCGACCCGCTCGGGTCCGTAGCCCAGCGCCTGCAGGGCTCCAGGCCGGTAGCCCTGGACCAGGACATGCGCGTCCTGGAGCAGCGCATCGAAGGCGGCCACGCCCTCGGCGCTGCGCAGGTCGACGTGGGCCGACCGCTTGCCGCGGCTGGTGTCGGCAATCGACTCGATGTTGGGCAGGTGCGGCGAGTTCACCAGCATCACGTCGGCACCGTAAGCGGCGAGCGCGCGGCCACCGACCGGACCGGCCAGGATGCGCGTCAGATCGAGCACGCGAACGCCTTCGAGCGGCCGCTGATGGGCCTGGAGCTTCGGCAGATCCCGCGGTGGCGCATCGCCGATGCGGGTGATCGTCAACAGCGGCTGCGCAGCGATGGCACGCCCCGGTTCCGAAGCGTCCCACTGCGCAAATGTGCGCAGTGCCGAAGCGACCATGCCGGCCGCGGCCGCCGCCGTCTCGAAAGCGACCGCATCCCAGCCAAGCATGGCCTGCTCCGCGGCGGCGCGGTCGGCCGTCGCCGGGTCCAGGCCGAGCAAGCGCAGGGCGCCTTCACGATGGTGCGGAAAGTTGGCATGCAGGCGAACCCAGCCATCGCGGGCGCGATAGAGCCCCGAGAACTTGTCCCAGACCTCGGGCACGCGGCCATCGAGGCTGAACCAGCCCAGGCACTCGGCGGCAGCGTGCGCCGCATCGACGCCGACACGCTGGCGCTGGGACCCGCGCAAGTGGCCGAATTCGCAGGCCGCCAATGCGGCGGCGGCGATGGTGCTTTGCGCCGCGCAGGCGACGGCGAAGCAAGAGGGATAGACGGGATCGCCTCCCGTCAGCTCGGCGCAGTCCAGCGCTTGCCGCGGCAGTTCGGCGAGCCGCCACAGCTGCGCGAGGACGGCGCCGGCGTCCACCTCAGGCCAGCAGCTTGGGCCCGGTCTTGGACTGCAGGAGCTCGAAGGTGACGCCTGGCGCCAGCTCCACCACCTTCAGGCCATCGGGCGTGACGTCGATGACGGCCAGGTCCGTGATGATGCGGTCGACCACGCCCACGCCGGTGAGCGGCAGCGTGCATTCCTTGAGGATCTTCAGGTCCTCGGTGCCGTCCTTCTTCTTCGCCACGTGCTCCATCAGGATGATCACGCGCGGCACGCCGGCCACCAGGTCCATGGCCCCACCCATGCCCTTGATCATCTTGCCCGGGATCATCCAGTTGGCGAGATCGCCCTTCTCGCTGACCTGCATCGCGCCCAGGATCGAGAGGTTGATCTTGCCGCCGCGGATCATGGCGAAGCTGTCGTGGCTGCCGAAGATCGACGAGCCCTTGATGGTGGTGACGGTCTGCTTGCCCGCGTTGATGAGGTCGGCATCGACGTCGTCGTCGGTCGGGAAGGGGCCGATGCCCAGCATGCCGTTCTCGGACTGCAGCCACACTTCCTTGTCGCCGGTGAAGTTGGCCACCAGCGTGGGGATGCCGATCCCGAGGTTGACGTAGAAGCCGTCCTGCAGTTCCTGGGCCGCTCTAGCGGCCATCTGGTCTTGGGTCCAGGGCATGTTAAACCTCCATATTCAGTTGGGGACAAAGCTGAAGGTCTGTCCCCAAGGTCATTAGTTGCTTCGGACGGTGCGCTTCTCGATGCGCTTCTCGGGATTGGCATTGAGCACGATGCGGTGCACGTAGATGCCCGGCAGGTGGACGTCGTCCGGGGCCAGTTCACCCACTTCGACGATCTTCTCGACCTCGACGATGCAGA
>JAQGMY010000010.1 GCA_028292105.1 Ramlibacter sp. | reverse complement strand
TGCGCCTGCGGCATCAAGGCCTGCAGGCGCTGCATGAGGTGACCGTTCAGGGCGCCGCCGCCGCAGACGATCAGCCGTTGCAGGCCGACTGCGTAGCATGACGCGTCCGCCGCGCAGGCCCGCGCGGTGAGCTCGGTGAGGGTGGCCTGGACGTCCGCCGGTGCGGCGCTCGCGAAGTTGCGCAGGTGGGCGTCCAGCCAAGGCCGGTTGAACAGGTCGCGGCCGGTGCTCTTGGGCGGCGCCTGCTGGAAATAGGGCTCGGCCAGCAAGGCCGTCAACAGGGCCGGCAGCACCTGGCCACTGGCGGCCCAGCGCCCATCGTCGTCGTAGGCCCTGCCGGTGTGTTGCAGGCACCACGCATCCATCAGCGCATTGCCCGGGCCGCAATCGAAGCCCTGCATGCTGCCGTCCGACCGCAATACCGTCAGGTTGGAGATGCCGCCGATGTTCAGCACACCGGTGACTTCCCCGGGGCGAGAGAACACGGAACGATGGAAAAAGGGCGCCAGCGGCGCCCCCTGGCCGCCCGCGGCCACGTCGCGGCTGCGGAAGTCGGCCACCACCCGGATGCCGGTCAGCTCCGCCAGCAGGGCAGGCTGGGCCAGCTGGATGGTGTAGCCGGTGCCGTCGAACATCCGCGGCCGGTGCCGTACGGTCTGGCCGTGGGCGCCGATCGCTTCGACGGCGGTGGCGGCAACCCCGGATCGCGACAGCAATTGCTGCACCACCTGCGCATAGACACGCATCAGCGCGTTGCCCGCCAGCCAGCCGCGGTGCAGTTCATCCGGGCCGGAGGCGTTCAGCGCCATCAGCTCCGCCCGCAAGGCGTCGTCGAAGGGCGCGCTGGCGTGCTGCAGCACGCGGATGCCGGAGGAAAAATCGGCCAGCACGCCGTCGACACCGTCCATCGAGGTGCCGGACATCAGGCCGACAAGGAGATTGGGCATGCGGGGCATCGTAGCGCCCCGGCCCCGGTGCGTCAGCGCGCTGACGCCACCATGTTGGAGGTCGACGCCACGGCCAGCTGGGTGCGCAGCGATTCGGCCGAGCGGTCGAACTGCGCCTTGGCGTTGGCCGACAGCACCGGCGCGACGCTCTGGCGCGCCATTTCCAGCGGGTCCTTCTGCTCGCCGTTCTGGCGGAACTCGAAGTGCAGGTGCGGCCCCGTGGCCCAGCCGGTGGAGCCGACCGCGCCGATGCGCTGGCCGCGTTCCACCACCTGCCCGGGACGCACGTCGACACGGCTCAGGTGCGCGTACACGGTCGTGTCGCCCTTGCCATGGTCGATCTGCACCAGGTTGCCGTAACCGCTCATGGTGCCGGCGAAGTCGACCCGGCCTTCGCCGATGGTGCGCACCGGGGCGCCGGTGGGGGCGCCGTAGTCCACGCCCTTGTGCGCGCGCCAGGTGTTCAGGATCGGGTGCATGCGCATGGAAAAGCCGCTGGTGATGCGCGTGACTTCCATCGGCGAGGCCAGGAAGCTGCGCTCCAGGCTCTTGCCGGCGAAGTCGAAGTAGCCGCCACGCTGCTGGCCCGGTTCCTGGAACCACATGGCTTCCAGCTTGCGGCCGGCGTTGGTGAACTGGGCCGACACCACGCGCCCGAGGCGCATGGGCTCACCGTCGGCCTCCAGCGTTTCGTAGACCACCGCGAAGCGGTCGCCGACGCGCAGGCCGCGGTGGAAGTCGATTTCACCGGAGAAGATGTCGGCGATCTGGGAGGTGACGGCGTCGGGGATGCCGGCTTCATCGACCGCCTGGAACAGCGACGTCCGCACCGTGCCGCTGCCCACGCGCAGCGAGGCGACCAGGGGCGCGGTTTCGATGCGGGAGGTGAACTGGCCGGAGGCCTGGCGTTCGACCACCAGGCGCTTGAAGTTGTTGCCGTCGGCCGCCCAGCGCACGCTCAGGCGCAGCAGGTTGCGCACGTCGCTGGCTTCCACGCTGACGGTACGGCCAGGCGCGCCCAGCACCAGCGGCCGCGCCAGCGGGTCCTGGCGCAGGAAGGCAGCTGCCACGGGGTCGTTCACGCCCAGGCGCGCCAGCAGCGATTCGGCGCTGTCGGTGGGGCGCACGGCTTCGGCCGTGAACAGGCTGAAACGATGGGCATCGAGCGCATCGGCCTGTGCCTGCAGCGGCAGCGGCTGGACGATTTCCAGCACTTCACGAACCGGCAGGGCCGAGGCATCCGGACCGAGCGAGGCGACAGCGAAGGCGCCGCCACCGCCGCACAGCAGGAACGCGGCGACGGCAGCCGTCACCTGGCGGGGATGGTGTTCGAGTGCGTGGGCCGCGCGGAGCACAATCTGCTGTCCGGCCTTCAACCAAGTTTTCTTCAAATCTTGTCCTTCTCACTGCCGTGTAGGACCAGGTCCTACAATTTTCAAGCCGCGAGTATAGCCAGCTCGTTAGCGCTGCAGTCTGTAAAACCCCTTATGAATCAAGAGCTTGTTACAAAAAACATGCCGTCCGACAGTGTCGGAGAAGCGCTCGCCGTCACCCTGAGGGGCGCCGAGGAACTGATCCCCCAGGAGGACTGGGTCCGCAAACTGACCCGCTCCGAAGCCAGCGGCGTGCCTTTGCGCATCAAATTGGGCCTGGATCCCACCGCACCGGACATCCACATCGGCCACACGGTCGTCCTGAACAAGCTGCGGCAGCTGCAGGACCTGGGCCATACCGTCATCTTTCTGATCGGCGACTTCACGTCGATGATCGGCGACCCGTCCGGGCGCAACACCACCCGGCCGCCGCTGACGGCCGAACAGATCAAGCTGAACGCCGAAACCTACCGGGCCCAGGCCGACAAGATCCTGGATCCGACCAGGACCGAGCTGCGCTACAACAGCGAATGGAGCGATCCGCTCGGCGCGCGGGGACTGATCCAGCTGGCGGCCAAGTACACCGTGGCGCGGATGATGGAGCGCAACGACTTCCACGACCGCTTCAAGGCCGGGTCCTCCATCAGCGTCCACGAATTCCTGTATCCGCTGATGCAGGGCTACGACTCTGTCGCCCTGAAGAGTGACCTGGAGCTCGGTGGCACGGACCAGAAGTTCAACCTCCTGATGGGGCGCCACCTGCAGGCGGAGTACGGCCAGGAGCCTCAGTGCATCCTGACCATGCCGCTGCTGGAGGGGCTCGATGGCGTCGACAAGATGTCCAAGAGCAAGAACAACTACATCGGGGTGACCGAGGAGCCGAACACGATGTTTGCCAAGGTGATGTCGATCTCGGACGACCTGATGTGGCGGTGGTTCACCTTGCTGAGCTTTCGCTCCGCCGAGGAGATCGCCAGGCTCAAGGCGCAGATCGACGGCGGCGGCAACCCGCGTGACGCCAAGGTGCTGCTGGCCAAGGAGATCACCGCGCGCTTCCACGACGTCGCGGCGGCGGATGCGGCGCAGCAGGACTTCGTCAACCGCAGCAAGGGCGGGGTGCCGGACGAGATCCCCGAGGTGACGCTGTCCGGGGCGCCGCTGGGCATCGCGCAGTTGCTCAAGCAAGCCGGGCTCGCGCCTTCCACCTCGGAAGCCAGCCGACTGATCGAAGGCGGCGGCGTCCGGGTCGATTCGTCCACGGTCAGCGACAAGGGGCTGAAGCTGGAGGCCGGAACCTACGTCGTGCAGGTCGGCAAGCGCAAGTTCGCACGGGTGATGCTGGGCTGATCCGCGTCGCTCCACCTCCGGCGAATGGCGGGAGTTGTACATCGTTTGTACAATTCGCTCCATGGTCACCAACATCGACATCGACGAAAACCTGGTCGCCCAGGCGATGCAGGTATCCGGTGCGCGCACCAAGCGCGAGGTGGTGGATCGCGCCTTGCGCGAGATGGTGGCCCGGGCGAACAGGCCTCGCCTGCGGGACGTCTGGGGCACGGCGACGGAGGACACCTTCTGGCCCGACTACGACCCGAAGGCGGATCCGGCCGAGGCCGGCAAGTACCGGGTCGAACAGGGCGTCGCCAGCTACAAGGTCGCTCCGTCACTGCCCGCACCCAAGGCGCGCCCGCGCAAGAAGTGATGCTCCTGCTGGACTCCACCGTCTGGATCGACGCGCAGCGAGGCCGCGCCACGGACGCGACGCGGTTCGTGCAAACGCGCGACGAGCACGAGGAGATCGCCACCACGGGCATCGTCTACCAGGAGGTGCTGCAAGGGATACGCAACGAGGCGGACTTCGAAAGGATGCGCCAGGTGCTCTGGTCCGCGTTGATCCTCGAGCCGAGGGAGCTCTCCACCTATGAAATCGCCGCGCAGTTGTACCGCAAGGCGCGCGCGGCGGGGCTCACCATCCGCAAGCCGAACGACTGCCTGATCGCGGCGATCGCGCTGGAGCATGGGGCCTTGCTGGTGCACAACGACCGCGACTTCCTGGCCTTGGCACAGGTCGAGCCGGTGCTGATGGTGTACCCCGGCCGTCCTCACTGACGCGCGCCCGCCGCGTGCTCGCGGCCCTGCCGCACAATCCGCACATGTCCCTCGTTGCTTCCGCGCGGCAACTGCCGCCACAGCTGCTGCTGCGCTGGTCCATCGCCGTGGCCGCGGTCACGATCGCAATGAAATTCCTCGCCTGGTGGCTGACCGGGTCGGTCGGGCTGCTGTCGGACGCGATGGAGTCCATCGTCAACCTGGCCAGCGCCGCCTTCGCCTTGCTGATGGTGAAGATCGCGCAGCGGCCGGCGGATGCCGACCACCAGTACGGACACCACAAGGCCGAATACTTCTCCGCCGGCTTCGAGGGGCTGATGATCATCGTGGCGGCGGCGGGCATCGCCTGGGCCGCGCTCCTGCGCTTGAGCGATCCGCAGCCGCTGCAGCAGCTGGGCATCGGCCTGGTGCTGTCGGTGGTGAGTTCGGCCTTCAACGGGGCTTTGGCGTGGGCCATGTTCCAGTCCGCCCGGCAACATCGCTCGATGGCGCTGGAAGGCGATGCCCGCCACCTGATGACGGACGTGTGGACTTCCGCCGGTGTGATCGTCGGGGTTGCCATCGCCGCCGTGACCGACTGGATCTGGCTGGACCCGGTGGTGGCGATAGCGGTGGCGGCCAACATCCTGCGTGAAGGCGTGCACCTCATGTGGCGTTCCGCCCAGGCCCTGATGGATCCGGCGCTCGAGCCCGAGGTGCAGGCCCAGATCGAGCAGGCATTGAAGCAGTTCGAGCACAGCACGATCCGCTTCGACCACATGTCTTCGCGGCGCTCCGGCCAGCGGCGCTTCGTCGACATCCACATGCACATGCCCGCCAGCTGGACGCTCGGGCGCGCGGCGGCCGTGCGGGCTTCGGTGGAGCAGGCGCTGATGAGCGCCGTGCCCGGACTGCGCGCCACCATCCAATTGCTTCCGAGCGACGTCGAACCGCATTTCGCCGATGAAGAGGACCTGATCTGATGCTCTCGGTGGTGCAACGCGTGCGCGAGGCGAAGGTCGTGGTGGGCGGCGCCACGGTCGGGGAAATCGGCCAGGGCCTGCTGGTGCTGGTCTGCGCCGAGCGCGGCGACACCGAAGCCCAGGCCGACAAGCTGCTGGCGAAGCTGCTCAAGCTGCGCATCTTCAGCGACGAGGCCGGCAAGATGAACCGCAGCGTGCAGGACGTGGCTGGCGGCCTGCTGCTCGTGAGCCAGTTCACGCTGGCCGCGGACACCACCGGCGGCAACCGCCCGAGCTTCACCGACGCGGCGCCGCCGGATGATGGCCGCCGTCTCTACGAGTACGTGGTGGCGCAGGCGCGCGCGGCGCATCCGCTGGTGCAGACCGGCGAATTCGCCGCGGACATGCAGGTGCACCTGGTGAACGACGGTCCGGTGACGATTCCCTTGCGGGTGGCCCCAGGTTGAGCACGGTGCGCGGCAAGCCGCACACCCTACGTGTCGGTGGGCTCGTAGGGTGTGCAAGCCCCGCTTGCGCACCACCGGCCTCGCTCAGGCCAAGCCGCACCACACCGCCACGCGGTGCGCCAGATCCATCCACAGCGCCCACGCTGACGCCATCACCACCAGCGCGCCGCCGGCGCGCGTACCCCAGTCGCCGCGCGGACGTTCGCCAAGGGCTACTACTCGCCTGAACAGCAGCGGCGCCAGTGCCAGCGACACGGCGCTGCCAAGAGCGAACAAGGCCATGGACAGCGCCCCGGCGCCAGCGCCGCCGCTCAAGGACGCCGCCACCAGGGCCGAATACAGCAATCCGCAGGGCATGAAGGCCCACAGCACGCCAACCGCGAAAGTGCCCCCGACCCGGGGTGCGAGCGGACGGATGCGGCCCCACAAGCGGCGGCCGGCCACTCCCGCGTAGGCCGGCTGCCGCCCCAGCACCAGCAGCGTCAGCCCCCAGGCCAGCACGGCCACGTGCAGCAGCGTCCACAGGGGACGCAGCGCGCCCGTCTGTTCGCTCAGCCAGCCGACGCTTTGCACCGCCTGCGCCGCGGCCGCGCCAGCGATCGCGTAGCCGGCGACGCGCCCGGCGTGGAACGGCAAGGAGGCGGTCGCGGCCCGCGCCGCCCCCGGCCGCACGATGCGCACGACGCCGGCACAGGCGGGCCCGCACATGGCGACGCAATGCGGCCCACCCGCCAGTCCCATCACGAAAGCCGCACCGACCAGGGCCAGCAACATCGCCGTCCTCAGATGATGCGCGAGAACGTCGCGCGGTTGCTGTGCGCCTGGAAGTAGCGGTCGAACACCATCGCGATGGCGCGCACCACGTACCAGCCGGTGGCCGTCACCTGCACGCCGTTGCCGTCCAGGATGACGAGCCCCAGCTCTTCGTACTCCTGCAACTGCTCGAGTTCCGCGGCGAAGTAGTCGCGGCAGTCGATCAGCCACGCCTCGTCGACCGCCTCGAACAGCATCTGCCGCTGGCACATCAGCCCCATGATCACGGCGCGCCGCACCAGGTCGTCGCGCGACAGGACCAGGCCGCGCACCACCGGCAGCCGTCCCTGGTCGAGGTGGTCTTCGTATTCGTCGAGCGTCTTGGCGTTCTGGCTGTAAGTGGCGCCGATGCGGCTGATGGCCGACACGCCCAGGCCGATCAGGTCGCAATCCGGCTGCGTGCTGTAGCCCTGGAAGTTGCGGTGCAGCCGGCCTTGCCGCTGCGCCACGGCGAGGGCGTCGCTCGGTAAGGCGAAGTGGTCCATGCCGATGTAGACGTAGCCCGCGGTTTCGAAGGCATGCATCGCCTGCGTGACCATCCCCAGCTTGTCGGCGGCCGCAGGCAGGTCCGCCTGCAGGATGCGGCGCTGCGGCTTGAAGCGATCCGGCAGGTGGGCGTAGGCGTAGAGGGCGATGCGATCCGGCCGGAGCTCGGCGACTTGCGTCAGCGTGCGTGCAAAGGAATGCGGCGTCTGCTTCGGCAGGCCGTAGATCAGGTCGACGTTGACCGAGTCGAAACCGATCGCACGGGCGGCCTCCATCAACGCGAACACCTGGCGGGCGGGCTGGACCCGGTGCACCGCCTGCTGTACCTCGGCGTCGAAGTCCTGCACGCCGAAGCTGATGCGGTTGAAGCCGAGCGCATGCAGGTTGCGCAGCCGCGCCGGGTCGACCGTGCGCGGATCGATCTCGATCGAACGCTCGCCACCCGGCGTGAGCGCGAAATGGCGCTGCAGGATTTCCATCAGCTCGCCGAGTTCGGCGTCCGACAGGAAAGTGGGTGAGCCGCCACCCAGGTGGAGCTGCGTGACGGGCTGGGCATTGCCCATCGTCGCCGTGTAGAGCGCCACCTCCCGTTCGAGCAGGCGCAGGTAGGCGGCGCCGCGTTCGTGCTTGCGGGTGATGATCTTGTTGCAGGCGCAGTAGTAGCAAAGCGATTCGCAGAACGGGATGTGCACGTACAGCGACAGCGGCAGGGCCACGGCTGCGGGGACGGCGCGCCTTTGGTCCAGCGCGTTCGTGAGCTCCGCCGCGCCGAAGGCTTCGACGAAGCGGTCGGCCGTCGGATAAGAGGTGTAGCGCGGCCCGGCCACGTCGAAGCGCCGCAGCAGTTCGGGAGAGAAGTGGTTCATGTCGAATCCTCGTGGGCGGCCAGCTCAGTGCACCCGGGCTTCGAAGGCGCGGGTGAGTCCGTCGATGTCGATGATGCGCACGTGCTTCTTGTCCACGTCCAGCAGGCGCTGCTGCTGGAAAGCCGAGAAGGTGCGGCTCACCGTCTCCAGCTTCATGCCGAGATAGCTGCCGATCTCCGCGCGGGACATGCGCAGGTGGAATTCGCTGGGCGAATAGCCGCGCGCCTTCAGGCGCTGGGACAGGTTCAACAGAAAGGCGGCCAGCCGCTCTTCGGCGTTCATGCTTCCCAGCAGCATCATCAGGCTGTGCTCGCGCACGATCTCGCGGCTCATCAGCCGTGCCAGCACCATCTGCAGGTTGCCGCTTTGCGCGGCGAGCTCGCTCAGGTTGCCGTAGTGGATCGCGCACACCTCGGTGTCCTCCAGGGCGGTCGCGCTGCTGGCGTGGACGCCGTTGGCGACGCCGTCCAGTCCCATCAGCTCGCCGGCCATGTGGAAGCCGCTGACCTGCTCGCGGCCACCGGCGAGCAGGAGGCTGGACTTGAAAGTGCCGCTGCGCACCGCGTAGACGAACTCGAACCTGGCGCCGGCGCGGTACAGCGTCTGCCCCGCGGCGATCTTGCGCCGGCCGAATTTCAGGCGGTCCAGGCTCTCGGTTTCGTCGCCCGTCAACCCGCACGGCAGGCACAGGTCGCGCAGGTGGCAACTGGAGCAGACGGTCTTGAGCGGTGCCACTGCCAGTTCCCGGGTGCGCGACGGCAGCGGCTGCAAGGTGATGGGAGCGATCGTGGCGAAGGACATGGTGGTTCTCACTGGGAAAACGAATGGGAGGCAGCGTTGACCGCCGCGGCCAGCTGGTCGGATTCGACGGACTTGTCGAGGAAGCTCGCCGCGCCGGCACCGATGTAGCGCTTGCGGTAGGCCGGGCTGGAGTGGTTGCTGAAGACGACGAAGGCGACCTCCGGCGCGGTGCCGCGCACGGCTTGCAGCACCTGCAGGCCCTGGCCGCCATCGAGCTGCACGTCGAGCACCACGACGTCCGGGTGGGTGGCGAGGATGCCGGCGATGCAGCCTTGCGGGGTTTGCGCTTCCCCGACGATGCGCAGCCCGGGCGTGGCCAGCAGGATGGCGACGCGCTCGCGGATGGCCGCGGAGTCGTCGGCGAGGAAGACTTTCAGGGGAGCGGCATCGCTGGACATGCCGCTACTGTCGGCGCAACCCGTCGCGCGGGACATCGGCGGCGGCTGAAGCGGGGCTTAGGCCGAGTCCGGTTGCAAGCGGTAAGGCCGCCTAGGCGGCATAGGAATCGTCCTAGGTTGGTGGTGCGCAAGCGAGCTTGCACACCCTACGGGAACCCTCTGCCTTGTGGATGGTGCGCAAGCGAGCTTGCACACCCTACCGGAAGCCTCTGCCTTGTAGGGTGTGCAAGCTTGCTTGCGCACCATCCCCCACCCTACGGCTCTTCCCCGCCCAGCCCGTGCCGCATCGCATAGCGCACCAGCTCGGTCTGGTTCTGCAGCCCCAGCTTTTGCATCAGGTTGGCCTTGTGCGTGCTCACGGTCTTGACCGACACGTTCAGCCGCGCCGCGACGTCGGTCACGGAGACCCCGGCCACCAGCTGGCGGAACACCTCGAATTCGCGGTCGGTCAGCACTTCATGCGGCGCCGCCGGCACGCCGCCCGGCATGGCGCCGAGCGCCAGCTGCTCGGCGACTTCGGCGCTGATGAAGGCGCCGCCGCCGGCGATCTTGCGGATCGCCTGCACCAGCAGCGCGGGCGCGCTTTCCTTGGTCAGGTAGCCGCTCGCGCCGGACTTGATCGAGCGCACCGCGTACTGCAGTTCCTCGTGCATGCTCAGGACCAGGATCCGCAGCTTCGGCCGTTCGGCCTTCACCAGCTTGATCAGCTCCATGCCGCTGCGCCCCGGCATCGACAGGTCCTGCACCAGCACGTCGAATTCCTGCGCCCGCACGATGGCCAACACCTCGTTGCCGTCGCCGGCTTCGCCGACGATCTGCATGTCCGGCGCACCGCCCACGATGCGCTTGAGGCCTTCGCGCACGATCGCGTGGTCGTCGGCGATCACGAGCCGGATCATGGGGACTCTCCGGCGACCGGGATCACCGCCGTGACGCGGGTGCCGCCACCGGGCGTGCTGTGGATGTCCACGCAGCCTTTCGCCAGCTGGGCGCGTTCCCGCAGGCCGGCCAGGCCGAGCGAGCCCGCCTTGCGCGGCGCCGACAGGTCGAAGCCGACGCCGTCGTCCTGCACCTCCAGGCGGATCGCGTCGGCCGTGCGATGCACTTTCACGGACACGCGTCGGGCGTGGGCATGCTTGGCCACGTTGGCCAGCGATTCCTGCACCATGCGGAACACCGCGGTCGCGTACGGTTCGTCCAGCGCCAGGTCCTCTTCGGCTTCGAGGGCGCAGGGCAGGCCGGTGCGATGGGTGAAGTTCTGCACCAGCCATTCGATCGCGGCGCCCAGGCCCAGGTCGTCCAGCACCAGCGGCCGCAGGTCGGCGGCGATGCGGCGGGTGGAGGCGACGCTGGCATCCAGCATCTCCAGCATGGTCGCGATCTTCTCCGCGGCCGCCGCCGGATCGTCCTGGAGGTGGTCGCGCAGCCAGATCGCATCCATCTTGAGCGCCGTCAGCGACTGCGCCAGCTCGTCGTGCAGCTCGCGGGCGACGCGGCTCTTTTCCTGCTCGCGGATGGCGCCGGCCTGGGTGGCGAACGCCGCCAGGTCCTGCTGCGCCCGCACCCGCTCGCTGACGTCACGCAGGATCACCGTGAACAGCTTGCCTTCGCCGCCATCCAGGTGCGAGATCGAGGCGTCCATGGGGAATTCCTCGCCGTTGCGCCGCAGCCCGTGGATCACGGTGCCGTCGCCCATGCGCCGCGACGTCACACCGGTGGCGCCGAAGCGCTGCACGTGGGCGGCGTGGCCGCGGCGGTAGCGGTGCGGCAGCAGCATCTCCAGCGACTGCCCCAGCACCTGGTCCGGCTGCCAGCCGAAGATCTTCTCCGCCGCGCGGTTGTACAGCACGATGCGCTGCGTGGCATCGGTCGTGATGATGCCGTCCATGGCGGAATCGAGCAGGCCGGCGAGCCGGGCGGCGGAGCTGTCTGCGGTCGGGAGCGTGTGGGGCAACGGTCAATTCCTCCAAGGGAATTTACCCCAAATGCCCGCGGGACCCTCCAGGGCTCAGGGCGCCGTCGGCGTGGCGGCGTGATTGCGGCCCTGCAGCGCCGGCAGCGCAGCCTTCTCGCGGCCCGCCAGCGTGCGGTTGATCTCGACGCCGCGCCGGTAGTAATCCACCGCCACGACCGGGTCATCCGTCCTGACGGCGATCCAGGCGGTGACCAGGCCGGCCACCACCACCACGGCGGGGCCCGAGATCACCAGCCACACATGTCCGTGCTGCCACCAGGGGCGCGGCGCGGGGCCGTGCTGTTCGTTCATCATTGCTTCACTCCATGTTCAGCGCGGCACCAGGAACACCGACTTCTCCCGTACATGCGCGTCCTGGCCCAACGCAGTGATGCGGAATTCGATCGCATGCGAGCCGGGGCCGCTGGAGCCGTACGGGATTTGCAGCCGCACCGGCACCCAGCGCGATTCCGCCGCGCCCACCAGCACCTCCGCGTCCGACGCCACCTGCAGGCCTTCGAGGCCCTCGGCCGTGATGCGGTAACGCTGCGGCACTTCGGTGGCGTTCATCACCTGGAGCCGGTACACGTTCTCCAGCTTGCCGCCGGCCACCAGGCGCGACAGCGCACCGCGGTCCCGCACCACGTCCACCTTCAGGGGCATGCGCATGGCCAGGCTGGTCATGAGCGAGGCGGTGAGCACCAGCAGGATGGCGGCGTAGACCAGCACGCGCGGCCGCAGCACGCGCCGCAGGATCTGGTCGCGACCGCCGCCGGTCTGCAGCGCGTTCTGCGTGGTGAACCGGATGAGGCCGCGCGGATAGTTCATCTTGTCCATCACGCCGTCGCAGACGTCGACGCAGGCCGCGCAACCTATGCACTCGTACTGCAGCCCCTTGCGGATGTCGATACCGGTGGGGCACACCTGCACGCACAGCGTGCAATCGACGCAGGAGCCGAGGTTCAAGGTGGCCAGGCTCGCCTGCCGGTTGCGGGAGCCGCGCGGCTCGCCGCGGGCCTCGTCGTAACTGACGACCAGCGTGTCGGCATCGAACATCGCGCTCTGGAAGCGCGCGTAGGGGCACATGTACTTGCACACCTGCTCGCGCATGAAGCCGGCGTTCCCGTACGTCGCCAGGGCGTAGAAGAACACCCAGAAGACTTCCCACGAACCCATCCGGGTCTGCAGGAATTCCATGCCGAGTTGTCCGATCGGCGTGAAATAGCCGACGAAGGTGAAGCCGGTCCACATGGCCAGCCCGCCCCAGAGGATGTGCTTGAACCACTTCTTGACCAGCTTCTCCAGGGAGAAGGGCGCGCCGTCGAGCTTCATGCGGGCGCCGCGCTCGCCTTCGACCTTGCGCTCTATCCACAGGAACAGCTCGGTGTAGACGGTCTGCGGGCACGTGAAACCGCACCACAGGCGGCCCGCAACGGCGGTGAACAGGAACAGCGACAGCGCGCTGACCACCAGCAGGCCCGTGAGGTAGATGAAGTCCTGCGGATACAGCACGTACCCGAACAGGTAGAAGCGCCGCGCGGCCACGTCGAACAGCACTGCCTGGCGATCGTTCCACTGCATCCAGGGCAGGCCATAGAAGATCGCCTGCGTCAGCGCGACGAAGTACCAGCGCCAGCGGGTGAAGGGGCCGGAGACGCTGCGCGGATAGATCTTGCGCTCGGAGGCGTACAGGCCCTGCTCCGGCACAAGCGCTTCGACGGGCGTGATGGGGATGACTCGCATGGCTACTGCTGGTGCCGGCCGCTCAGGGCCTGGCGAGCGGCAGCGGATTGGACAGGCTCCACACGTAGCTGCCCAGCACGTGGATCTGCGCGTCGGTCAGCTTGCCGGCCTGGGCCGGCATCTCGTTGGTCTTGCCGTTGTTGACCATGCTGACGATGGCCTGCTCGCCCCAGCCGTGCAGCCAGATGTCGTCGGTGAGGTTGGGGGCACCGAGCGCCGGGTTGCCCTTGCCGTCGTTGCCGTGGCAGGCGGCGCAGGCGGTGAACTTGGAGCGACCGAGCTGCGCCCGCACCGAGTCGTGCGGCGCGTTGGACAGGCTCAGGACGTAGTTGGCGACGTTCTTCACGTCGTCGGGCGACCCGACCGCGGCGGCCATGGGTGGCATCGTGCCGACGCGGCCCTTGGTGATGGTCTCGACGATCTTGTCGGGCGCGCCGCCGTGCAGCCAGTCGCGGTCCGCCAGGTTCGGAAAGCCCTTGCTGCCCCGGGCGTCGGAGCCGTGGCACTGGGCGCAGTTGTTCATGAACAGGCGCTCGCCGATCGCCATCGCGTTCGGGTCCGCCGCCAGTTCCTCGGGCTTGCGCGCGGTGAATTGCGCGTACAGCGGCTCGAGCTCGCGGTCGGCCTGCGCCACTTCGGCCTCGTACTCCGCCTTCTGCGTCCAGCGCATCTCGCCCTCGTAGGAGCCCAGGCCAGGGTAAGCCACCAGGTACAGCAGCCCGAACACGATGGTGAGGATGAACATGCCCACCCACCACAGCGGCAGCGGGTTGTTCATCTCGGTCAGGTCCTCGTCCCAGACGTGGCCCGTGGTGTTGTCGCTGCGCGCCGCGACCTTCTTGCGGGCCGTGACCCACAGCAGCAGCAGGCAGGCCACGATGCCCGCCAGCGTGACGCCGGCGACGAAGAGGGACCAGAAGCCGTGGGTGAAATCGCTCATGTCCTGGGCCTCAATCTTGTTGGAACGGGAGTTGCGCCGCTTCGTCGAAGGCGGCCCGGTTGCGGCGCGAATAGGCCCACACCAGGATGCCGATGAAGGTGGCGAAGCTGGCCAGGGTCGCGATCACGCGCAGGGTGTTGACGTCCATCTTGTATTCCTAGTAAGAGGGGGACCGGGCAGCGCGCCGCGCGCTTGCGGTCCGTCCCCGGGTCATCACCTGAGCGAGCGGCCCATCGATTGCAGGTACGCCACCAGCGCGTCCATCTCGCTCTTGCCCTTGAGGTCCGCGGGCGCCTTGGCGATCTCCGCGTCCGTGTACGGAACGCCGACGGTGCGCAGCGCCTTCATGTGGGCGGAGATGCTGCCGGCATCGGACGGCGTCTTCTCCAGCCAGGAATAGGCCGGCATGTTCGACTCCGGCACCAGGTCGCGCGGGTTGTTCAGGTGGATGCGGTGCCACTCGTCGCTGTACTTTCCGCCCACGCGGTGCAGGTCGGGGCCGGTGCGTTTGCTGCCCCACTGGAACGGGTGGTCGTAGACGAATTCGCCGGCCACCGAGTAGTGGCCGTAGCGCAGCGTCTCGGCGCGGAAGGGGCGGATCATCTGCGAGTGGCAGTTGTAGCAACCTTCGCGCAGGTAGATGTCGCGCCCGGCGACCTGCAGGGCGGTGTTCGGCTTCAGCCCGGTGATCGGCTCGGTGGTCGACTTCTGGAAGAACAGCGGCACGATCTCGACCAGGCCGCCGACGGCGATGACCAGCAGGATCAGCACGATCATCAGGAAGTTGCTGGTCTCGACCTTCTCGTGCGAGAAGGTGGGCACGGGGTTGGGGTTGTCGCTCATGGTCTGCTTTCGGGTCAGGCGGCGTGGGCCACGGCGGCCGGCACGTCGAAGCGCACGGCACGGCCGGAGGCCACGGTCATCCAGGTGTTCCAGGCCATGGTCAGCATGCCGGCCAGGTACATCAGGCCGCCGATCACGCGGATCACGTAGAAGGGATAGGTGGCCTTGACGCTCTCGACGAAGGTGTAGGTGAGGGTGCCGTCGGTGTTGACCGCGCGCCACATCAGCCCCTGCATCACGCCGGCGATCCACATGGCGGCGATGTACAGCACGACACCGAGCGTGGCGACCCAGAAGTGCAGCTCGATGGCCGGCACCGAGTACATCTTCTTCTGCCCGAACAGGCGCGGGATCAGGTAGTACAGCGAGCCCATCGAGATGAAGCCGACCCAGCCCAGGGCGCCGGAGTGCACGTGGCCGATGGTCCAGTCGGTGTAGTGCGACAGCGCGTTCACGGTCTTGATGGACATCATCGGACCTTCGAAGGTGCTCATGCCGTAGAAGGACAGGGACACGATCATGAAGCGCAGCACCGGGTCGTCGCGCAGCTTGTGCCAGGCGCCCGACAGCGTCATCACGCCGTTGATCATCCCGCCCCAGCTGGGCGCCAGCAGGATCAGCGAGAACACCATGCCGACCGACTGGGTCCAGTCCGGCAGCGCGGTGTAGTGCAGGTGGTGCGGGCCCGCCCACATGTAGGTGAAGATCAGGGCCCAGAAGTGCACGATCGACAGCCGGTAGCTGTACACCGGCCGCTCGGCCTGCTTGGGGATGAAGTAGTACATCATCCCGAGGAAACCCGCGGTGAGGAAGAAGCCGACCGCGTTATGGCCGTACCACCACTGCACCATGGCGTCCTGCACGCCGGCATAGACCGAGTAGGACTTCATGAAGCCGGCGGGGACGG
>JAQGMY010000007.1 GCA_028292105.1 Ramlibacter sp. | reverse complement strand
GCGCGATCCACTTGCCGCCGGCGCACTCCAGCACGTACGACTGCGACACGCTGGGGCGGCTGTACGGCCCCATCACCTCGTTGGCCGAGAACAGGTGCGTGAAGGCATCGAGGTTGAAGTGCGTCATGGCCTCGAACATCGACAACTCCACCTTGCGCGCGGTGCCGGTGCGTTCGCGCTCGTACAACGCGCCGAGAATGCCGTAGGCCGCATAGAACCCGGTCAGCATGTCGGCGATGGCGGGGCCGACCACGCGCGGATTGCCCGGATTGACCAGCAGCCCGAGGAAGCCGCTGGCAGCCTGGGCGACGCTGTCGTATGTGGGGCGGTGCGCCGCCGGGCCGGTGCTGCCGAAACCGCTGATGCCGCAGTAGATCAGCTTGTCGTTGATGCCGCGCAAGCGGTCGAAGCCGCAGTTGATCTGGTCGGCGAAGCCCGGGCGGAAGTTCTGCAGGTAGACGTCCGCGTCCTTCACCAGGGCGTCGAACTTCTCCAGGTCCGCCGGCAGCTTGGTGTTGAGCGTCACGCTGCGCTTGTTGCGGTTCACCGTCTGGTAGTGCGGCGAATAGAGGCCGCCCTTGAAGGCGCGGAACGGGTCGCCGGTGCCGGGCAGTTCGACCTTGACGACGTCGGCGCCCAGGTCGGCGAGCAGCATCGAAGCCGCCGGGCCGGTGATGAAGGTGCCGTGCTCCAGCACGCGCACGCCGTCCAGGACCTTGATCATGCCGCGCTCACTTTTGCCCGGCGGGCATGGTGCCCGTGTACTCGTACTCGCGCGTGGCCTGGTACGCCAGCGCGAAGCCGATGGGATCGCTCAGCTCCTCGTTCAGGTGCGCGATCAGGCTGGCGGTGCGTGCCAGCATGGGAACGCCGCGCAGCGCCGCGACCGGGAAGCCGACGCCCAGCAGAACCGCCGGGATGGCCCCCGAGACGTTCAGCTTGAGCTCCTTGCCGACCACTTCCGGAATGACCTCTTCGACGATCTTCGCGATCTCGATGAAGTGCTGGCCGCCGCCGGCACGCTGCGAGACGCCGAACAGCGCGTCGACCCGCGGGTCGCGCTTCTTGTGCTCGGGATGGCCGTAGCCGGCGATCGGCAGCTTCTTTTCGCGCCGCGATGCGACCACCGACCTGGCCGCCGCCCGCAGGTCACCGCCCCCCATCTTGGCCGCTTCGTCGATCTCGACGTACAGGCGACCGGCCGTTTCGGACGCGCCCAGGATCACCGAGCCCGAACCGAGCAGGCCGGCCGCCACGGCGCCCTGCATCGCGTCCGGTGCGGCCGCCAGCGTCATGCGGGCGGCCTGCACGCTGGGCACCAATCCGTGCTCCGCGATCGCGACCAGCGTGGAGTTGAGCACCGCGCTGGCGGCCGCATCGGGCTTGCGGCCCGTGAGCAGCAGGAAGAAGTAGTCACCGAAATTGACCTGGCCGATCAGGTCGCGCGCCAGGTCGTGGCCGCGCACGACGATCGTGTCCTCGTTCGACGTGCAAATGGCCGATCGCGGCAGGGTGGCCTTGCCGATTTTCATGATGTTCTCCGGAAGATGGTGGGCGCTCAGGCGGCCGTCGGCACCAGGCGGAAGTCGTACTTCGCCGTGTAGTAGGGCTTGGCCATGTTGCGGCCGTCCGGCGCCTTGCCGGGTGCGTGCTTGGGAAAGTCGATGACCAGGCTGTTGCGCACGCCGAAGACGGCGTCCGAGTCCAGGTACGGACTGTCCTTGACGAAGATGTGCGTGACCAGCCGCTCGTGGCCGGCGGCGTTCAGCATCATGTGCATGTGACCGGGGCGATTGGGGTGGCGACCCATGCGGCGCAGCATGCCGCCCACCGGGCCGTCGTCCGGCACCGGGTAGAAGGCCGGCTTGATCGACCAGAAGCGGTAGTTGCCGTCCTGGTCGGTGCGGAACTGTGCCCGCAGGCTCATCTGGTCGCCCTTCTGCATGTCGTAGAAACCGTCGCCGTCACCGGACCAGACGTCGACCTCGCAGTTGGCCAGCGGCTTGCCGAAGGTGTCGGTGACGCGGCCGAAGTAATAGGCGGGCTCGCCCTGCCCTTCGCCGATGTCGGCGCCGAGCTCCAGCTTGGGTGCGCCTGGCCAGAAGAAGGGACCCTGGACGGTGGCTTCCGTCGGTGCCTCGCCCGGCTTGTCCTTCAATGCCCTCGCGCCGCGTTCCTGCTCCATGGCGACCACGAGCATCGACATGCCCAGCGTGTCCGACAGCAGGATGAATTCCTGCCGCTTCTCGTCGCACTTCTGGCCGGCGGCGGTGAGGAACTGGATGGCCGCCATCCACTCGTCGGGTGTCAGGTCGACCTCGCGCGCGAAGGCGTGCGCGTGCTTCACCAGCGCGGTCATGACCTGCTTGAAGCGGGGATCCTGGCACTCCGCCATGCGGTCGATCACGGCCTGGGTGAAATCGGTGACTTCGAGTTGAGCCATGGTGTGTCTCCTGTGCGTTTGTCGTTCCCGCGAACGCGGGGACCCAGAGCGCCCGCCTTCGGCTCTGTCCGCCAGCAGTCTAAGGACCTGAGCCGTACCCGGAAAGTGATTGTTATCGACGGTTATGATCGATGCCATCGATTGCAATCAGAGCAAACCCGGACATGGAACTGCGGCACCTGCGCTACTTCGACGCCTTGGCGGAAACCCTGAACTTCACGCGCGCGGCCGAGCGCATGCACGTGACGCAGTCGACGCTGTCGCACCAGATCAAGCAGCTGGAAGAGGAGCTGGGCGCGCCGCTGTTCGACCGCAGCGGCAAGCAGGTCCGCATGACGGAGGCGGGCGAGGTGCTGCGCAGCCACATGACCCCGGCGCTCGAGCAGATCGACCGCGGGCTGCAGGCGCTGCGCGCCCCGGGCGAGGCGATCACGGGCAGCCTGAGGCTGGGTGCGACCCCGAGCTTCAACACGCGCATGGTTCCGCAATGCGTGGCGACGCTCCTGAACCACTACCCGAGCATCCAGGTGATCGTGGAGGAGCTCTCCGCGGGCACGATCCTCAAGCGGCTGCGCGCCGGCCACCTGGACATGGCGGTGTCCTACCCGCCGGGTGAAGGCGGCGACCTCTGGTTCGAACCGCTCTACAACGAGGAGCTGCGCCTGGTCGTGCGCGTCGACCATCCGCTGGCGCGGCGCCGCCGGG
>JAQGMY010000423.1 GCA_028292105.1 Ramlibacter sp. | reverse complement strand
TCTGGTTCACCCAGATCGGCTTCGTCGCGCCGCTGTGGATCCTGGTGTTCGCGTTGCTGGGCGCCGGGATGATGGGCGCGCTGGGCCTGATCGCCGGCCTCTGGGCCGAGAAGTTCGACCAGATGGCGGCCTTCCAGAATTTCGTGATCATGCCGATGACCTTCCTGTCCGGCGTGTTCTATTCCATCCATTCACTGCCGCCCTTCTGGCAGCGGGTGAGCCACCTCAACCCGTTCTTCTACATGATCGACGGCTTCCGCTACGGCTTCTTCGGCGTGAGCGACGTCTCGCCCTGGCTGAGCCTGGCGATCGTCGGCAGTGCCATGTTCGTCATCGGCGCGATCGCCGTCCACCTGCTGCGCATCGGCTACAAGATCCGCAGCTGAAACCTTTTCTTGCCCAACCCATGACCGCCCAGGAACTGCGTTCCATCATCGCCGCCGGCCTCGGCTGCGAACATCTCGAAGTCGACGGCGACGGCCGCCACTGGCAGGCGCTCGTCGTGTCAGCCGAGTTCGCCGGCCTGCGTACTCTCCAGCGGCACCAGCGCGTCTATGCCACCCTTGGTGGGAGAATGCAAACCGACGAGGTGCATGCCTTGTCGATCCGGACATTCACGCCCGCCGAGTGGGCGGCACATCCACACTGAGACCCCCCGATGGACAAGCTCTTGATTCGCGGCGGCCGGCCGCTCCACGGCGAGGTGCGCATCTCGGGCGCCAAGAACGCCGCGCTGCCCGAGCTTTGCGCGGCGCTGCTGACCGCCGAGCCCGTGACGCTGCAAAACATCCCGCGCCTGCAGGACGTGGCGACGATGCTCAAGCTCATCCGGAACATGGGCAGCACGGCGGAATTCAGCCCCGACGGCACGGTGCGGATCGACTCGCGCGAACTGCACTTCCCGGAGGCCCCTTACGAGATGGTGAAGACCATGCGCGCGGCGGTGCTCGCGCTCGGGCCGCTGCTGGCCCGCTTCGGTGAAGCGACCGTGTCGCTGCCGGGCGGGTGCGCCATCGGTGCGCGCCCGGTCGACCAGCACATCAAGGGCCTGCAGAAGATGGGCGCCGAGATCGTCATCGAGCACGGCTACATGATCGCCAAGCTGCCCAAGGGGTGGACGCGCCTGAAAGGCGCGAACATCCGCACCGACATGATCACGGTCACGGGTACCGAGAACTTCATGATGGCGGCGGCACTGGCGGAAGGTGAAACCATCCTCGAGAACGCGGCGATGGAGCCCGAGATCACGGACCTGGGCGACATGCTCAACGCGATGGGTGCCAGGGTCGAAGGCCACGGCAGCGAACGCATCCGCATCCAGGGGGTGGAGAAGTTGCACGGCGCGACCCATCGCGTGGTTTCCGATCGCATCGAATGCGGCACTTTCCTGTGCGCGGTTGCCGCCACCGGCGGGGACGTGGTTTGCAAGTACGGCCGCGCGGAGCACATGGAAGTCGTGATCGACATGCTGCGCAGCGCCGGCGCCACGGTGGAAGCGGTGGACGACGGGATCCGCGTGCGCTCCAGCGGCCGCCTCGAGGCCCAGAGCTTCAAGACCACCGAGTACCCCGGTTTCCCCACCGACATGCAGGCGCAGTTCATGGTGCTCAACTGCATTTCGGAAGGCGATGCGAAGGTCACCGAGACCATCTTCGAGAACCGCTTCATGCACGTCAGCGAACTGATGCGCATGGGGGCGCGCATCGACGTCGACGGCAAGGTCGCGATCACGCATGGCGTGGCAAGGCTGTCCGGCGCGACCGTGATGGCCACCGACCTGCGCGCGTCCGCCAGCCTGGTGATCGCCGGCCTGGTGGCCGACGGCGAGACCATGGTCGATCGGATTTACCATCTCGACCGCGGCTACGATGCGATGGAAGCCAAACTGCGCGAACTCGGCGCCGACATCGAACGAGTGAAATAAGGCGCTGCGCGCCGCCCGTTGGGGGCGGGGAATGCGGCGCGGACAGCCTGGAGAATCCTGTGACCCCTGCGGGCCGCCCCGCCATTACCCTCGCGCTCTCCAAGGGCCGAATCTTCGACGAGACCCTGCCGCTGCTCAAAGCCGCCGGCGTCGAGGTGCTGGAAGACCCGGAGAAGTCGCGCAAGCTGATCCTGGCCACCAGCCACCCCGACGTGCGGGTGGTCCTGGTGCGCGCCAGCGACGTGCCCACGTACGTGCAGTACGGCGGCGCGGACATGGGGGTCACCGGCAAGGACACCCTGATCGAGCACGGCAGCCAGGGCCTGTACCAGCCGCTGGACCTGCAGATCGCCAAGTGCCGTATCAGCGTGGCCGTGCGCTCGGATTTCGATTACGCCACTGCGGTGCGCCAGGGCTCGCGGCTGAAGGTCGCCACCAAGTACGTCAACATCGCCCGTGAATTCTTCGCTACCAAGGGCGTGCACGTCGACCTGATCAAGCTGTACGGCTCGATGGAACTCGCGCCGCTGACCGGGTTGGCCGACGCGATCGTCGACCTGGTGTCCACCGGCAACACCCTCAAGGCCAACAACCTGGTCGAAGTGGAGCGGATCATGGACATCAGTTCCCGGCTGGTGGTGAACCAGGCCGCCCTCAAGCTCAAGCAGGAACCCATCCGCCGCCTCATCGACGTCTTCGAACGCACCGTCTGCGCCGCCTCGACATGACTTTCTCCGCCCGACCGCTTCGCCTGGCCACCACCGACACCGGCTTCGACGCTGCCCTGGCGGCCCGCCTGCATTGGTCCGCGGACACCGATGCCGGCATCGAAGAGGCCGTGGCCAGCATCCTGGCGGACGTGCGACAGCGCGGCGATGCGGCGGTGCTCCAGTACACCAATCGCTTCGACATGAAGGCGGACTCCTTTGCCCAGCTGGAACTGACGCAGGCGGAACTGAAGGCTGCCTTCGATGGACTGCCGGCGAAGCAGCGCGACGCGCTGGAGCAGGCGGCCAGCCGCGTGCGCAGCTACCACGAGGCCCAGAAGAAGGCGAGCGGCGAAAGCTGGAGCTACCGTGATGCCGAGGGCACCCTGCTCGGGCAGAAAGTGACACCGCTCGATCGCGTCGGCATCTACGTGCCGGGCGGCAAGGCGGCCTATCCCTCGTCCGTGCTGATGAACGCGATCCCGGCGCACGTCGCCGGCGTCGGCGAAATCATCATGGTGGTGCCGACGCCGCGTGGCGAGAAGAACCCGCTGGTGCTGGCGGCCGCGCACGTGGCCGGCGTGACGCGCGCCTTCACGATCGGCGGCGCGCAGGCCGTGGGCGCGCTGGCGTACGGAACGCAGACGGTCCCCCGCGTCGACAAGGTCACCGGCCCCGGCAACGCCTATGTCGCCGCCGCGAAGCGGCGCGTGTTCGGCCAGGTCGGCATCGACATGATCGCCGGGCCCAGCGAGATCCTGGTGCTGGCCGACGGCAGCACGCCGGCCGACTGGGTGGCGATGGACCTGTTCTCGCAGGCCGAACACGACGAACTGGCGCAAAGCATCCTGCTGTGCCCGGACGCCGCCTATATCGAGCAGGTGCAGCAAGCCATCGACCGCATGCTCAACGAGATGCCGCGCGCCGAGATCATCGCCAAGTCCCTGAACGGCCGCGGCGCGCTGATCCAGACGCGCAACATGGAAGAAGCCTGCGAGATCAGCAACCGCATCGCGCCGGAACACCTGGAGATCGCCAGCCACGAGCCGCACCGCTGGGAGCCACTGCTGCGGCATGCCGGCGCGATCTTCCTGGGCGCCTACACCAGCGAGTCGCTGGGCGATTACTGCGCGGGGCCCAATCACGTGCTGCCGACCAGTACGACGGCGCGCTTCTCCAGCCCGCTGGGCGTGTACGACTTCCAGAAACGCAGCAGCCTGATCGAGGTGAGCGAAGCCGGCGCCCAGACACTGGGGCGCATCGCCGCTGAACTGGCCTACGGCGAAGGGCTGCAGGCCCATGCGCGCGCGGCGGAACTGCGCTTGAAGCCGTAAAGGCCAGACAACCGGACGCAGAGGACGCAAAAGAACGCCAGGAGAAGGGGCAAAAGAAAGAAATCCGATAATGGGAGTTCGCCTCCTCCTTTTCTCCGGTTTCCTTTGCGGCTTCTGCGTAACCTTTGCGTCCTCTGCGTCCGGCTGTTGGTATCTCCCCCATGACCCCGACCCTTCAAAATCTCATCGCCACACGCATCCGCCAGGACGTGCAGTCCATGCATGCGTACGCAGTGCAGGATTCGCGCGGCATGGTGAAGCTGGATGCCATGGAGAATCCGCACCGCCTGCCGCCCGAGTTGCAAAAGGCGCTGGGCGAGCGTCTCGCCGGCGTGGCGCTGAACCGCTATCCCGGCGAGCGCGTCAACGACCTGAAGCAGGCGCTGGGCCGGCACGCGAAGCTGCCCGCCGGCTGCGAGCTGATGCTGGGCAACGGCTCCGACGAACTGATCTCGCTGCTGGCGATGGCCTGCGACGTGCCCGGGGCGACCATCCTGGCGCCGCTGCCCGGTTTCGTCATGTACGAGATGAGCGCCCAGCTGCAGGGACTGAAGTTCGTCGGCGTCGACCTGACGGCCGATTTCGAGCTGGACGAGAAGGCCATGCTGGCCGCGATCGCGCTGCACCAGCCGGCCATCGTGTATCTCGCCTACCCGAACAACCCGACGGCCAATCTCTGGGACGACGCCGTCATCGAGAAGATCATCGCCGCCGCCCCCGGGCTGGTGGTGATGGACGAGGCTTACCAGCCGTTCTCCAGCCGCAGCTGGCTGGAACGCATGGCGGGCAGCGAGCGCGTGCTGCTGATGCGCACCTTGAGCAAGTTCGGCCTGGCCGGCGTGCGCATTGGCTACATGATGGGGCGCAAGGAGCTGGTCGCGCAAGTCGACAAGCTGCGCCCGCCCTACAACATCAGCGTGCTCAATTGCGAGGCCGCGCTGTTCGCGCTGGAGCACGAGCAAGTGTTCGCGGCCCAGGCCGCCGACCTGCGCCGCGAGCGCGCCCGCCTGCAGGAAGCCCTGAAGGCCATGGGCCTGAAGACCTGGCCGAGCGACGCCAACATGATCCTGGTGCGCGTCGTCGATCCGGCACGCAGCTTCGACGGCATGAAGGCGCGGGGCGTCCTGGTCAAGAACGTTTCTAGAATGCACCCCTTGCTGGCCGGCTGCCTGCGCCTGACCGTCGGAACCGCCGACGAGAATACGCAGATGCTCGCCGCGCTGCAATCCACCCTATGAACGCCCCCCAAAGCACCGCGCAAACGTCAGTGAGTCACCTCCGGCAAGCGGAGGTGACGCGCAACACCAGCGAAACGCAGATCACGGTCAAGGTCAACCTGGATGGCACTGGCCAGGCCCGCCTGGAGACCGGCATCGGCTTTTTCGACCACATGCTGGACCAGATCGCCCGGCACGGGCTGATCGACCTGGAGATCCTGGCCAAGGGCGACCTGCACATCGATGGCCACCACACGGTGGAAGACGTGGGCATCAGCTTCGGCCAGGCGGTCTACCGGGCCGTCGGCGACAAGAAGGGCATCCGCCGCTACGGCCATGCCTATGTGCCGCTGGACGAGGCGCTGTCGCGGGTGGTCATCGATTTTTCCGGCCGGCCCGGGCTGATCATGAACGTGCCTTTCAAGAGCGGCATGATCGGCACCTTCGACACCCAACTGGCGCACGAATTCTTCCACGGCTTCGTCAACCACGCCTTCGTCACCCTGCACATCGACAACCTGCGTGGCGAGAACGCGCACCACCAGTGCGAGACGGTGTTCAAGGCCTTCGCCCGCGCGCTGCGCGGCGCGCTGGAATTCGACCCCCGCGCCGCCGGCACCATCCCCTCGACCAAGGGCTCCCTTTGAGCCAGCGGACGGTCGCCGTCGTCGACTACGGGATGGGGAACCTGCGGTCGGTCTCCCAGGCCGTGCTGCACGTCGCGCGCGACAGCGGCGTGCAGGCGATCGTCACGTCACGCCCCGAAGAGGTGCGCGCCGCCGAGCGCGTGGTGTTGCCGGGGCAGGGCGCGATGCCGGACTGCATGCGCGAATTGCGCGACTCGGGGTTGCTGGAGCCGGTGCTCGAAGCGGCGGCCACCAAGCCGCTGTTCGGCGTCTGCGTGGGCATGCAGATGGTGCTGGATCGCAGCGAAGAGGGTCCGACCGACGGCCTGGGCCTGATCCACGGCGAGGTGGTGCGTTTCCAGCTGGCTGGACGGCTCCAGCCCGATGGCAGCCGCTACAAGGTCCCCCAGATGGGCTGGAACCGGGTCCGCCAGGCGCAACCGCACCCCATGTGGGCCGGCGTTCCCGACGACAGCTGGTTCTATTTCGTGCACAGTTTTTACGCAAAGCCGTCGGACCTGCGCCACAGCGTTGGGGAATCCGAGTACGGAGCGCGCTTTACCGCGGCCGTCGCACGCGATAACATTTTTGCGACGCAGTTCCATCCCGAGAAAAGCGCCGACCAGGGGCTCACGCTCTATCGCAACTTCCTGCACTGGAAACCCTGATCGTCCCCCGGCCCCGGTGGACACTGGCGCCGCCCTGAACACTTCCCCATGCTCCTGATTCCCGCGATTGACCTGAAAGATGGCCACTGTGTCCGCCTCAAGCAAGGCGACATGGACCAGGCGACGACCTTCAGCGAAGACCCCGCCGCCATGGCACGCACCTGGCTGCAGCGCGGCGCCCGCCGCCTGCACCTGGTGGACCTGAACGGCGCCTTCGCCGGGAAGCCGCAGAATTTCTCGGCCATCCGCTCCATCCTCAAGGCGGTCGGCAACGACATCCCGGTGCAGCTGGGCGGCGGCATCCGCGATCTCGACACGATCGAGAAGTACATCGACGGCGGCCTGCGCTACGTGATCATCGGGACGGCGGCGGTGAAGAACCCTGGCTTCCTGAAGGACGCCTGCACTGCCTTCGGCGGCCACATCATCGTCGGCCTCGACGCCAAGGACGGCAAGGTCGCCACCGACGGCTGGAGCAAGCTCACCGGCCACGAGGTGGTGGACCTGGCGCGCAAGTTCGAGGACTGGGGCGTGGAGTCGATCGTCTACACCGACATCGGCCGCGACGGCATGCTCACCGGCATCAACATCGAAGCGACCGTGAAGCTGGCGCAATCGCTTTCCATCCCGGTGATCGCCTCCGGCGGGCTGGGCTCCATCGGCGACATCGAGAAGCTGTGCGCGGTGGAGGACGAGGGCATCGAAGGCGTGATCTGCGGCCGCGCGATCTATTCGGGCGACCTCGACTTCACCAAGGCGCAGGAACGCGCCGACCAGCTCGCGCAAGGCTAGGGACATGGCCCCCACGCTTGTCACTTCATGTACTGCGCTGCCCCCCGAGGCGGCTTCAGCTGCCCTGGGGCCGCCGGGCGCCGGCTGATGCTCGCCAAACGCATCATCCCCTGCCTCGACGTCACCGGCGGGCGGGTCGTCAAGGGTGTCAACTTCGTCGAGCTGCGCGACGCCGGTGACCCGGTGGAGATCGCCGCCCGCTACAACGAGCAGGGCGCCGACGAACTCACCTTCCTGGACATCACCGCCACCAGCGACGGCCGCGACCTCATCCTGCACATCATCGAGGCGGTGGCTTCGCAGGTGTTCATCCCGTTGACGGTGGGAGGCGGGGTGCGGACGGTGGAAGACGTGCGGCGGCTGCTCAATGCCGGCGCGGACAAGACCAGCTTCAACTCCGCCGCGATTGCCAATCCGGACGTCATCACCGCCGCGTCAGCCAAGTACGGGGCGCAGTGCATCGTCGTGGCCATCGACGCCAAGAAGCGCGGCGCCGAGGATGCGGCCGCGCGCGGCCCCGGCTGGGACGTCTACAGCCATGGGGGGCGCAAGAACACCGGCCTGGACGCCGTGGCCTGGGCGACCGAGATGGCGCGCCGCGGCGCCGGCGAGATCCTGCTCACCAGCATGGACCGTGACGGCACCAAGTCCGGCTTCGACCTGGAACTCACCCGCGCGGTCAGCGACGCGGTGCCGGTGCCGGTGATCGCCTCCGGCGGTGTCGGCAACCTCGATCACCTGGCCGATGGCATCCAGCAGGGTGGCGCGGATGCGGTGCTGGCCGCCAGCATCTTCCATTACGGCGAATACACGGTCGGCGAGGCGAAAGCACGCATGGCGCAGCGCGGGATCCTGGTTCGGCTGTGAGGCCGTGGTGCGCACGCGAACCGTGCACACCCGCCGATGAAGATCCCCCGAAGGGAAGGGATTGCGCGGCCCCTTTCGCCGACAATAGTGCTCATGGATTGGTTGGACGACGTCAAATGGGACCCGCAGGGGCTGGTGCCCGTCATTGCGCAGGAGAAATCCACGGGTGACGTGCTGATGTTCGCCTGGATGGACCGTGCTGCGCTGCGGCAGACGGCGGAACTCGGTCGCGCGGTGTATTTCAGCCGCTCGCGCCAGAAGCTCTGGTTCAAGGGCGAGGAGTCCGGCCATGTCCAGCAGGTGCACGAGATCCGCATGGACTGCGACAACGACGTGCTGCTGCTCAAGGTGACCCAGCTCGGTCACGAACCCTCCATCGCCTGCCACACCGGCCGGCATTCCTGCTTTTTCCAGGTCTACGAGAACGGCGGGTGGCGCGCGGCCGAGCCGGTCTTGAAGGACCCCTCCACCATCTACAAGTAGGGCCATGAGCGCTTCAGACCCCCTGGCCCGCCTGGCCGAAGTGATCGAAAGCCGCAAGCCGGCCCGCGGCGGCGACCCCGAAGCGAGCTACGTCGCGCGCTTGCTGCACAAGGGCCCGGACGCCTTCCTGAAGAAGATCGGCGAAGAGGCGACCGAGGTCGTCATGGCGGCCAAGGACGCCGACCGTGGCGGCGACAAGAGCAAGCTGGTGGGCGAAGTGGCCGACCTGTGGTTCCACTGCATGATCGCGCTCGCCCACTACGACCTCCGGCCGGCGGACGTCATCGCGGAACTGCAGCGGCGCGAAGGCATGAGCGGCATCGAGGAAAAGGCACTGCGCAAGGTGCGCGAGCGCGAAGGGCGAGGCGAGTAGCAACCGGGCAGCGCCCGAACCAGGAGAAGGCCATGGCGGAGACCGACTACACGTCCCTCGAGGACAAGAAGCCCCGTGAACGTTCCGTGATGAACGTCCTGTACGGGTTGCACGTGGTGGCGCCGTTCACGATGTGGACGCTGGCGGTGGTGGCCGTGATCGTCAACTACGTCAAACGCTCCGACGAAGGCGACGCGCTCTACGCCCGCCATCACAGCTACATGATCCGCACTTTCTGGTGGGCGCTGCTGTGGCTGGTGCTGACTTCGCCGCTGTGGTTCGTGTTGGTCGTGCCGGGGGCGATCGCCTGGACGGTGATCGGCGCCTGGTACCTGTATCGCTACCTGCGCGGCTGGCTGCGCTTCAACGACAACCAGCTTCCCTGACAATCGGGTCCATGAGCGCTGACCCGAACTGCATCTTCTGCAAGATCGTCGAAGGCAAGATCCCTTCACGCAAGATTTACGAAGACGACGAGCTGCTGGCTTTCCACGACATCCACCCGTGGGCGCCCATCCATTTCCTAGTCATCCCCAAGCAGCACATCGTGTCCATGGCGCACGTCGAGCAGGCGCACGCGCCGCTGCTCGGCCGGCTGCTGGCGCTGGTGCCGAGGCTGGCTGAGCAGGAAGGCTGCAATCCGTATCCGGACGGCGGCTTCCGGCTGGTGACCAACACCGGCGCCGAAGGCGGCCAGGAGGTGCCGCACCTGCATTTCCACGTGATCGGCGGGCCGCGCCCCTGGCTCAAGGGCTGAGCCAGCCCTCACGCTCCGGGTGAACTTAGTTCGCCCGACTAGAATCTAGCTGTACTGAAGGTTGAAGGAGAAATCCATGGGTTCGTTTTCCATCTGGCACTGGCTCGTCGTGCTGTTGATCGTGGTGCTGGTGTTCGGCACGAAGAAGTTGAAGAACATGGGCACCGATCTCGGTGGCGCCGTCAAGGGCTTCAAGGACGGCATGAAGGACGGCTCCACGCCGGACACGCCGGTGCCCCCGGCCAGCCAGGTCACGGCCTCGCAGGGGCCCATGGGCGACAAGTCCACGATCGACGTCGAAGCGCGCAACAAGTCCTGAACCGCCAGTGCTCGACCTCGGCTTAGAGAAGATGATGGTGATCGGCGCGGTGGCGCTGATCTTCATCGGCCCGGAGAAGCTGCCGCGCGTGGCCCGCACGGTCGGCACTTTGCTGGGGAAGGCGCAGCGCTACGTCAGCGACGTCAAGGCGGAAGTCAACCGGTCCATGGACCTGGAAGAACTGCGCAAGATGAAGGAGACGGTGGAGACCGCTGCCCGCGACGTCGAAGCGTCCGTGCAAACGGCCGCCACCGACTTCGAGAAGCAGTGGCAGGACAACGGTTCGTCGTACACGGGCTTGTCGGAGCCGCCGGGGTTCCCCGAATACAAGCATCCCAGGAAGAAGTGGCGCCTCAAGCAGGGCTCGGTACCGCACTGGTACAAGGCCCGCACCGGCGTGCGCACCCGCGCGCTGTCCGGCGCCGCGCGCGTGGCAAAGTACCGCCCGCAGAAGTTCAACTGAAAGCGGGCCCCGGCGCAGCGCCGACGGCCGTTCCCCTATGTCCACATCCCCCCACGACCAGGAAGACGAACTGGCCGGCACCGAGCAGCCTTTCGTTGCGCACCTCGTCGAGCTGCGCGACCGGCTGGTCCGCGCCGTCATAGCCATTGCCGTGGTCGCCGGCGTGCTCGCGATCTTCCCCGGTCCGGCGGCGCTCTACGACATCCTGGCGGCCCCGCTGGTGGCCACCCTGCCCAAGGGCGCGACGCTGATCGCCACCTCGGTGATCTCGCCCTTCATCGTGCCGCTGAAGATCATGCTGATGGCGTCCTTCCTGATCGCCTTGCCGGTGGTCTTGTGGCAGGTCTGGGCTTTCGTGGCGCCCGGCCTGTACTCGCACGAGAAGAAGCTGGTGCTGCCGCTGGTGATCTCCAGCACGCTGCTGTTCTTCATCGGCGTGGCCTTCTGCTATTTCTTCGTCTTCGGGCAGGTGTTCAGGTTCATCCAGAGCTTCGCGCCCAAGAGCATCACGGCCGCGCCTGACATCGAGGCCTACCTGGGGTTCGTGCTCACCATGTTCCTGGCCTTCGGCTGCGCCTTCGAGGTGCCGATCGTGGTGGTGGTGCTGGCGCGGATGGGCCTGGTGCCGGTCGACAAGCTCAAGGCCTTCCGCGGCTATTTCGTGGTGCTGGCCTTCATCGTCGCCGCCATCATCACGCCGCCCGACGTGGTGTCGCAGCTGGCGCTGGCCGTGCCGATGTGCCTGCTGTACGAGGTGGGCATCTGGGCCGCGCAGATCTTCATCAAGCACACCAAGGCGCCGGAAGACGAGGCCGGGGAAGCGGCGAAGCCGTAGCGCCCACCCGTCATTCCCGCGCCGAGCGTCAGGTCACTGCCTGGCGCCGTGCATCATGGACAAAAGATTCGGGCTGCGGCGAAGTTGGGGCGCTCTGGATTCCCCGCCTGCGCGGGAATGACGAACCACCGCCGCGGCGGCCGACGGCGGGGCGTCAGCGCTGTTGCGGGGCCTGCGCCGGCGGCTGCTGGCGCGCCTTCGGTCGTTTGCCGGGAGTGACCGTCACGTCCACGTTGTCCTCGCGCCGCTGCAACTTGAACTGCGTCGCCGTGCCGGGCTT
>JAQGMY010000381.1 GCA_028292105.1 Ramlibacter sp. | reverse complement strand
TCTGCCGCCAGTTGCGGGAGTGCCGTGTGCACGCCCTGCCCCATTTCGCTGCGCGGCATGGCGAGTACCACGCCGCCATCCGACATGATCTTGATCCAGCCATTCAAGGCGACGTCGCCCTCCCCGGCAGCCATCAGGCTGCCCAGCCCGAGCCGCGAGCGCTGCGGCAGGGTGGCCCAGCCCACCAGCAGCGCACCAGCCCCGGCAGTGGTGCCCAGCAGCCAGTGGCGCCGTTTCACGCCCTCACCCCGGCCGCCCTCTTGATCGCGGCCCGCACCCGCTGATAGGTGCCGCAGCGGCATATGTTGGTCATCGCGTCGTCGATGTCGGCATCGGTCGGCTTGGGCTTCTTCGCCAGCAAGGCGGCTGCCGCCATCAACATCCCGCTTTGGCAGTACCCGCACTGCGGCACCTGCTCGGCGATCCAGGCAGCCTGCAGAGGATGGAGCTTGCCCGCCATGCCGAGCCCCTCGATGGTCTGGATGGCCTTGCCGGCCACGCTGCCGACCGGAACGACGCAGGAGCGGACGGCCTGCCCATCCACCCGCACGGTGCAGGCGCCGCAGGCCGCCACGCCGCAGCCGAACTTGGTGCCGGTCATCTGCAGGACGTCGCGCAACACCCACAGCAGCGGCATGGCGGGATCGGCTTCCACCTGCACCCGTCGCCCATTCAGATTCAGGTCCAAGGAACCCCTCCCACGGCAGCAGGTCCCACTATAGCCACGCATGGTGCAACCGCCGAGCTTTCCGAGGCGGTGCGGTGCGGGTGATACGCTCGCTGGCTTTTCTCACGCATCGATGGCCCTCATTACCCTTGCCGACGCCCAGCTTGCCTTCGGGCACGTCGCCCTGCTGGACCACGCCGACTTCTCGCTCGAAACCGGCGAACGTGTCGGCCTCATCGGCCGCAACGGCACCGGCAAGTCCTCCATGCTGCGCATCCTGGCCGGCTTCGACCGGCCGGATGACGGCGAAATCCAGCGCCAGCAAGGCTTGCACGTCGCCTTCGTGGCGCAGGAGCCGCAGCTGGAAGACGACGCCACGGTGTTCGAATCCGTGCGGGCGGGGCTTGCCGACGTGATCGCGCTGGTCGACGCATACAGCGAGAGCGATGCCGACCACGACGCGCTGCAGGGCCAGATCGAGGCGCAGGACGGCTGGAACTGGCAGCAGCGCGTGGACGAAACCCTGCATCGCCTGCACCTGGACCCCGAGGCGCGCATCGCGACGCTCTCCGGCGGCAACCGAAAGCGTGTAGCGCTGGCGCAGGCCCTGGTGCGCCGGCCCGACGTGCTGCTGCTCGACGAACCCACCAACCACCTCGACCTCGACTCCATCGAGTGGCTGGAAAACCTGTTGCTCGACTTCGGCGGCAGCGTCGTTCTGATCACGCACGATCGCACCTTCCTGGACCGCGTCGCCACCCGCATCGTCGAACTTGACCGCGGTCGCTTGCTGTCCTATCCCGGCAATTTCACGCAATACCAGTTGCTGAAACAGGACCAGATGGCGCAGGAGGCCGTGGTCAACGCCAAGGCCGACAAGCTGCTGGCACAGGAAGAGGTGTGGGTGCGCAAAGGGGTGGAAGCGCGGCGAACCCGCGCGCAGGGCCGCATCGTGCGGCTGGAGCAATTGCGCGCCCGTCGCAGCAGCCGGCGCGACGTGCTCGGACGCGTGAGCATGGAGGTGGCGACCGGCCAGGCCACGGGAAAGATCGTGGCGGAACTCACCGACGTCTCCAAGTCGTACGGGGGCCGCGCGATCGTGCGCGAATTCTCGTCCACCATCCTGCGGGGCGACAAGGTGGGCCTGATCGGCCCGAACGGCGCCGGCAAGACCACCCTGCTCAAGATGATCCTGGGCGAACTGGCGCCCGACAGCGGCAAGGTGCGCCTGGGCAGCAACCTGCAAGTGGCGTATTTCGACCAGATGCGCACCGCGCTGGATCCCGACGCCACGCTGGAAGATTTCATCAGCCCCGGCAGCGAGTGGATCGAGATCGGCAAACAACGCAAGCACGTCAAGAGCTATCTGGGCGACTTCCTGTTCTCGCCGGCGCGCTCCCGCTCGCCGGTGCGCTCGCTCTCCGGCGGCGAGCGCAACCGCCTGCTGCTGGCGCGCCTGTTCGCGCGGCCGGCCAACGTGCTGGTGCTCGACGAGCCCACCAACGACCTGGACATCGATACCCTCGAACTGCTCGAGGATCTGTTGCAGGACTACGAAGGCACCGTGTTCCTGGTCAGCCACGACCGGACTTTCCTCGACAACGTGGTCACCAGCACCATCGCCTTCGAAGGCGACGGCCGCTGGCGCGAATACGAAGGCGGCGTCCAAGACTGGCTCACCCAATCGCGCCGTGCGACGGCGCTGAATGAAGGCAGGGCAGCGGCGAACGCGGTTGCCGCTTCCCCGGCTGCTGCGCCCGCCGCCCCGGCACCCACCGCCGCGCCAGCCGCAGCGGTGCGCAAGAAGCTCGGGTTCAAGGAACAGCGGGAGCTCGAATCCCTGCCGGCCAGGATCGCCGCCCTCGAACAGGAGCAGGCAAGCATCCAGGCCGAACTGACCCTGGGCGCCGTCTACCGGGAAGATCCCGCGCGGGCGGTGCAGATCGCCGCGCGCAGCGAACAGATCGAACAGGACTTGATGGCGGCTCTCGAGCGCTGGGAAGGTTTGACCCAGCTGTAGGCGCTGGCCGTCAATCTTTACCGCTCATTGCTGACCTAGCAGCTGCCCCGCGCGGGGAACTCCGCCGCTACAGTCGCTGCACCCATGACCACCTGCTGCCCAGCCCTTCGAGCGCCCCAGACCGAATCACGCTGGAGCGGCTTGTGGCGCTGGCTGACGCTGGTCGTCCTCCTGAGCTGGGCTTCGGGCTGTGCAAGCCTGCCGGCCAACACCCAGCGGGTCGCCTCCAGCGCCTTCACGCAGGTGGACCAGACACCGCTCGGGCAGCTGATGCAGACCCGCCGCACCCAGGCGGGCGCCCGCAGCGACTCCGCCTTCTTCCTGCTGTCGGGGGTGGACGCCGCTCTTTCCAGCCGCATCGCGCTGATCGAAAACGCCAGCCGGACGCTCGACCTCCAGTACTACGCCATCCATGCCGACGCCAGCACCGAAGTGCTGCTGCACCGGGTGCGCGAAGCCGCGCGGCGGGGCGTGCGGGTGCGCATCCTCATCGACGACTTCAACACGGTGGGGGACGACGCACAGGTGTTGCGCCTGGCTTTCGAGCCCAACGTGCAGATGCGGCTGTTCAATCCGTTACCCGGATCGCGTGGCAGCCTGATGGGCCGCATCTTCACCTCGCTGCACGATTTCGGCCGCATGCAAAAGCGCATGCACAACAAGTTGTTCATCGCCGACAACGCCTGGGGAATCGCCGGCGGCCGCAACCTCGGCGACATGTATTTCGGCAGCGGCGACAAACAGAACTTCGTCGACCTCGACGTGCTCGCGGCCGGCCGGATCGTGCGCGACATGTCGGCGAGCTTCGACCGCTTCTGGAACGATGAACTGGCCTACCCGGTACAGACGCTGCTGGACCAGGAGCAACTGGACAAGCTGCGCAAGGAAACGCCGGTCGCTTCGAACGCAGGCACGCCCGGCTTCGTGCAGCCGGTAGCCGCCGCCGTGCTGCCGGTCACCGCATCGGCAACTGTTCTGCCTTCGATGACGGCGACGGCGGTCTTGCAGGCGGACCGTCCGCCCCTGGACCTGCGGACCGTTCCCCTCAACTGGGCGCCGGCAACGCTGCTGGTCGACCAACCCGGCAAGATCGGCCCTGGCGACGATGAAGTGGATGCCGGCGATACGGTGATCGACGGTCTGCTGGGCCTGATCCAGCAGGCTCGCAGCGATGTGCTGATCATCTCGCCCTACTTCGTGCCGGGCAAGCAGATGCTGGCCGTGTACGGCGACCTGCGCAAGCGCGGCGTGCGCATCCGCGTGCTCACCAATTCCCTGGCGTCGAACGACGCTCCCGCCGCCCACGCAGGCTACGCGCGCTACCGCGACGAGCTGCTGGCCATGGGCGTGGAACTGTACGAGATGCGCTCCGATCCCGACACGGCTGCGAAGTTGCTCGGATCGTCCCCGACGCACAACAAGAGCGACAAGCGCAGCAGCTGGCTGGGCAGCGGCCCCGGCGGTTCCAAGAGCGGCACTTCCCGCGCCAGCCTGCACACCAAGGCGGTGATCATCGACAACCGCTTCGCCGTCATCGGCTCGATGAACCTCGACCTGCGCTCGCAGCGAAAGAACACCGAGGTCGGCCTGGTGGTGCGCAGTCCCGCCATCGCGCAGCAAGCGACCGCGCAGGTGGACAACACGCTGGCGACAGCGGCGTACCGCCTTGAAAAGAGCGGCGGTGGTTACCTGTGGCGCGCCCCCAAGGGCGCCGCATTCCCGAGCGAAACGACGGAGCCGGGCGCGCCGACCAAGCTCCGGGTGATGGTGCGCCTGCTCGGCCCCTTCGCCCCGGAAGAGATGCTGTAGCCGCAGCCGGCGCTCACATCCGCTTCTTCAGCTCCGCGAATTTCTTCCAGAACGTCGCCTCCTGCGTGGTCGCGAAGTTGATTCGCATCAGCGTGCTCGGCTTGCGCTCCGCGTGGAACAGGGCGCCGGGCGCCAGCAGGTAACCTTCGTCCAGCATCCGCTGGGACAGCGCGTCCGTGTCGACTCCGGTGTCGACCCACCCGAACAGGCCGGCGGGTTCGGCGGCAAAGCGGCAGCCGGCGTTCAGCGCCAGTTTCACGCTGCGCGCCCGGGCGCCGTCCAGCCGGGTGCGGATGCGTTCGCAGTGACGGCGCAGCTGGCCCTGTTCGATGCACAGCGCCAGCGCCTTTTCCAGCAAGGCCGGCGTCGTCAAGGTGCCAAGCAGCTTGGTGTCGAGCAATTGCTCCACCAGGGGCGCCGGCGCCGCCAGGAAGCCGATGCGCCAGTTCGGCGCCAGGATCTTGGCAAAGCCGCTGACGTAGACGGTGCGCTGCAGCCCGTCGAGCGTGGACAGCCGGGTGGCGTGGTCCGGCGCGATGTGGCCGTAGGTATCGTCCTCGACGATGTAGAAATCGTGCTGGTTCGCCAGTTGCAGGATCCGATGCGCGCTGCCCGGCGAGAGGCAGTAGCTGGTCGGGTTGTGGAACACGCTCACGCTCACGTACAGCTTGGGCTTGTGCACGGCGCAGTACTTCGCCATCACCTCCAGGTCCGGGCCGTCGGCGCGTCGCGGCACCGGCAGCAGGTGCATGCCCAATGCGGTGAGCCGGGCGAATTCGACCGCCCACCCAGGCTCCTCCACCATCACCGGATCGCCGGGCCGCAGCAAGGTGCGGCTGACGATGTCGAGCGCATGCGTCGCGCCGACGGACGTGATGATCTGGTCCGGCGCTGCCGGCACGCTCAACGCCATCAGCTTCTGCGACAGCGCCCGGCGCAGTCCCGAGTCGCCCAGCGGTTCGCCGTACTGCAGCGAGAACTCGTTGAGTGACCGGGGGCTGGTCACCTTGCGCACCGCGGCGGGCATGAAGGTGGACTCCAGCCACTCCGACGGGAACACGCCCATCCCGGGCTGCGGCTTGTCGCTGATCTTGTGGAACATGCCGCGGATCAGGGAGGTGGCATTCACCGGCGCCGACGGGCCGCGGCGCGTCACCATCCAGTGCGCGGCCGTCCAACCTGCAGGCATCGTCCCCGTCGCCGGTGCAGTGGACGCGCGCGCCTCGTCGGGGGGCGCGCCGGCTTCGCGCACGAAAAATCCGCGGTTCTTGCGCGCTTCCACCAGTCCCTGCGCCAGCAACTGGTCGTAGGCGGCGACCACGGTCGACGGGCTCACGCCTTGCTGCTCCGCGCACAGGCGCACCGACGGCAGCCGTGCTCCCGGGGCGAGCAGGCGATTGCGGATGCGTTGTGCAAAGCGGCCGGCCAGTTGCTCGGTGAGCGACTGCGAAGAGGTCTTCATCAACATGGGCAGTCCCTCTGTATTGGCATGGCCGGCAGTACAGAACAGCGGGTGATCTGACTATCTGTACTGGCGGTGTACTGGTGCGAAGATTACATTGCTCGGCATGCCCCCGCAAGCCGCCCGCCCCGAATGAGCCTCGCCGAAGTCACCGCCCTGCTGCTGTTCTGCACCGCCATGAGCTTCTCGCCGGGGCCGAACACCACGCTGTCGACCGCCCTGGCCGCCAACGGCGGACTGCGCCGGGCGCTGCGTTTCTGCCTGGCGGTACCTGCCGGCTGGACGTTCCTGATGATCGCCAGCGGCCTGGGGGTCGGCGCGATCGTGCTGGGCATCCCGGCATTGCGCTGGGCCCTCAAGTTCGCCGGCGTGGCCTACATGCTCTGGCTGGCATGGAAACTCGCGCGCTCCGCGCAGCTCGCCCAGGCGGACGCGCGCAGGTTGCAGGTGACCTTCTGGCAAGGCGTCGGCCTGCAGTTCCTGAACATCAAGGCCTGGATGCTGGCGCTCACCCTCAGCGCCGGCTGGGTGGTGAACGCGGCCGGCCAGCCTGCCGCCAATCCCGGCGAGCGACTGGCGATCATCTGCGCGGTGCTGGCCTTGTTCGCTTTCACCAGCAACTTCGCTTACGCGCTGGTCGGCTCCTTGCTGCGCTCCTGGTTGTCCCAGGGCAAGCGGCTGCTGTGGTTCAACCGCGCCATGGCGCTGGTGTTGCTCGGCACCGCCGGCTGGATGGTGACCGTATGAAGGGCAATGACCAGCTCGGCCTGTGGCTCGGTTTCCTCGGGGTGGCGATCTTCGCCCTGACCTTGCCGATGACGCGCCTGGCGGTCGGCACCCCCGAGTCGCCCCTGATGTCCGGCGTCTTCATCGCGATGGGGCGGGCTGCCGTGGCGGCCGCACTGTCCGCCTTGTTCCTGCTGGCCACCCGCGCGCCCTGGCCGCGGCGAGCCGACTGGTGGCCGCTGCTGCTCACCTGCGCCGGCGTCGTCTTCGGTTTTCCGCTGTTCACGTCGCTGGCGATGCGCCACGTGGAGGCGGTGCATGCCAGCGTGATCGTCGGCGTGCTGCCGCTGGCAACGGCGCTGGTGGGTGCACTGCTGCACCGGCAGCGACCTTCGCTCGGCTTCTGGCTCTGCGCCGCGCTCGGCAGCGGCCTGGTCGTGGCCTACGCGGTGCTGCGCGCCGGCGGCGGCCTGCGCCTTCATGTCGCCGACGTGCTGCTGCTCGCCGGCATGGCCTGCGCAGCCGTCGGCTACGGGTACGGCGCGCGGCTGTCGCAGCGGATGCGGGCCGAGCACGTCATCTGCTGGGCGCTGGTGATCGCCTGGCCGCTGACGCTGCCGCTGGCCTGGTGGAGCCGCCCGCTGACGGTACTACCGGCAAGCGCCTGGTGGGCCTTCGGCTACGTCGCCCTTTTTTCCATGTGGATCGGCTTCTTCGCGTGGTACCGCGGCCTGGCCCTGGGTGGCACCGTCCGGGTCAGCCAGGTTCAGCTGGTCCAGCCTTTCCTGAGCATGCTGTTCGCGGTGCCGCTGCTCGGCGAGCGGCTCGATGCGCAGACCCTGGCCTTCGGCATCGCGGTGATCGCCACCGTGTTCGCCGGCAAGAAGATGCCCGTGCGCAGCACCCGGACTGACCCTGCCCCGCCCCTTCTATCCCCTTCCGCGGAACAACGATGAAACCCGACGACCTGTCCCCCGCCTTCGGCTGGACCCTCGCGCGCCGCGCGGAACGCATGAACCCCTCGGTGCTGCGCGAAATCCTGAAGGTCACGGAACGGCCCGGCATCATCAGCCTGGCCGGCGGGCTGCCTTCGCCGCAAACCTTCCCGGTGGCGGAGTTCGCGCAGGCCTGCGCCAAGGTGCTGCGCGACGACGGGCCGGCGGCGCTGCAATACGCCGCCAGCGAGGGCTACGGCCCCTTGCGGGAAGCGGTGGCTGACTTCCTGCCGTGGCCGGTCGACCCGGCCCAGGTCCTGATCACCACCGGCTCGCAACAAGGTCTCGACCTCGTGGCGAAGGTGCTGATCGACGCCGGCAGCCGCGTGCTGGTCGAGACGCCGACCTACCTCGGCGCGCTGCAGGCTTTCGCGCCCATGGAGCCGGAGGTCGTGGGCGTGGCCAGCGATGCCGAAGGCCTGGAGATCGGGGACCTGCTCGCCAAGCGCGAGGGCGCCCGCTTCCTGTACCTGCTGCCGAACTTCCAGAATCCCACCGGCCGCACCATGAGCGAAGCGCGCCGGCAGGCGCTCTCGGCGGCGACCCGCGAGCACGCCTTGCCGATCGTGGAGGACAACCCGTACGGTGACCTCTGGTTCGACACACCCCCGCCGGCGCCGCTGACCGCGCGGCATCCGGAGGGCTCCATCTACCTCGGCTCCTTTTCCAAGGTGCTGGCGCCGGGACTGCGCCTGGGCTATGTCGTCGCGCCGGCGGCACTGGCGCCGAAGCTGCTGCAAGCCAAGCAGGCCGCCGACCTGCACAGTCCCAGCTTCAACCAGCGGATCGTGTCCGAGGTGCTGCGCGACGGCTTCCTCGACCGGCACGTGCCCACCATCCGGGCCCTCTACAAGTCACAACGCGACGCCATGCTGGCCGCGCTAGAGCGCGAGATGCGCGGGCTCGACGTGCAATGGAACAGGCCGGACGGCGGCATGTTCCTGTGGGCGCGGCTGCCCGCGGGCGTCGATTCGATCGCCATGCTGCCCAAGGCGGTGGAGCGCGGAGTCGCCTTCGTCCCCGGCGCGGCGTTCTACGCCGAGGCCGCCGACCACCGCACCATCCGCCTGTCCTTCGTCACCGCCAGCCCGCAGCAGATCGACAGCGCCATCGCCACGCTGGCGGACGTGATCCGGCGCAACCTGCCCACAGGCACGCCATGACGCTCAAGATCCGGGACCGCATCTCGTCCCCGCCGCCCGCGGCACCCTCGACATCGCCCTGAGCTGACCATGACGCTGCGCCCATTCAAGCAAGTCGATGTCTTCACGCCGGTCGCCTACCGGGGCAATCCGCTGGCGGTGGTGCTCGATGGAGCCGGCCTCTCTACCGAGGAGATGCAGCACTTCACCCACTGGACCAACCTCTCGGAAGCGACGTTCCTGCTGCCGCCCACGCAGCCGGAGGCGGACTATCGCGTGCGCATCTTCTACCCGGCCGGGGAACTGCCCTTTGCCGGCCATCCGACGCTCGGGAGCTGTCATGCCTGGCTGGAGGCTGGCGGTCGCCCCAAGGGCGAACACGTCGTGCAGGAATGCGGCATCGGCCTGGTCAAGTTGAAGCGGGACGCCGATCGCCTCGCCTTTGCCGCGCCGCCGCTGCGCAAGAGCGGCCCGTTGCCGGAGCCGGACGTCACCCTGATCGCGCGTGGCCTGGGCGTGCCGCGTGCCGCCATCGTGGCGCACGCCTGGTGCGACAACGGCCCGAACTGGCGCGGCGTGCTGCTGGCCAGCGCCGAGCAGGTGCTGGCGCTGAAGCCTGACCCCGCCGTGCTGGCCGGGCTCGACATCGGCGTGGTCGGGCCGCGCAGCGCCGGCGATGAATGCGCGTTCGAGGTCCGTGCGTTCTTTCCGGGCAACGGCGGCATGGCTGAAGATCCCGTCACCGGCAGCCTCAATGCCGCCGTCGCGCAATGGCTGATCGGCGCCGGGTTGGCGCCGCAGCGCTACATCGCCAGCCAGGGGACGGCGCTGCGACGCGCCGGCCGCGTGCACGTAGAGCGCGACGCTGGCGGCGAGATCTGGGTAGGCGGCGCCTGCGTCACCTGCATCGATGGCCAGGTGAGGCTCTGACATGAATGCGCGCATCGATCACCTGGTGGTGGCCGCGGCCAGCCTGGAGCAAGGGGCGGCGTGGTGCGAGGCGACCCTCGGCGTGCCGGCGCTCGCCGGCGGCGAGCATCCCCTCATGGGCACGCACAACCGCTTGCTGCGCATCGCCACGGTCGACTACCCGCGGGCCTATCTCGAGATCATCGCCGTGCAGCCGGGCCGCCAGCCCCAGCGGACGCAGCGCTGGTTCGACCTCGACCGCGAAGAGGTGCGCGATGCCGTCCGCCGCGAGGGGCCGCGGCTGCTGCACTTCGTGGCCAACGTGCCCGCTGTCCGGCAGGCCGTCGCCGCACTCGGCGCCCTGGGCATCGACCGTGGCGAAGTGCTGCAGGCCTCGCGCCTGACCGACAGGGGCCTGCTCGAATGGCAGATCACCGTGCGGCAAGACGGCCAGCGGCTGCAGGCCGGCACCCTGCCCACCCTCATCCAGTGGGGCCACACCCACCCGGCGACGGCCATGCCTGAATCCGGCGTGACATTGCAGGCGGTGTGTGCCTGCAGCCCTGAGCCGGAGATCTTGCGCAATGCGTACCGGGCGATCGGGCTCGAAGGCGTCGCGCTGAAAACCGGGCCGGCCAACCTGTGCGCGGTGCTCGAGACGCCACGCGGGCGCGTGAAGCTCGAGTCGAAAGGCCTCTGATGTCCCATCTCCACGAATCCTCCCCCAGCGCTGCTGGAGCCGACACGAGCGCCTTCAGCCGCGAGGAAGTGCAAGCGGCACGCGAGACGGTGCGTGCCGTGGTGCCGCCGACGCCGCAGTTCGCGTGGCCGCTGCTGCGCGAGCGCACCGGCCTGCAGGTGTGGGTGAAGCACGAGAACCACACGCCCGCCGGCGCCTTCAAGGTGCGCGGCGGCCTGACGTATTTCGAAGCGCTCACCGGGAAGCAGCCGCAGGTGCGCGGCGTGATCGCCGCGACCCGCGGCAACCACGGCCAGTCCGTCGGCTGGGCCGCGCAGCGCCACGGCCTGCCGGCGACCATCGTGGTGCCGCACGGCAACTCGGTCGAAAAGAACGCCGCGATGCGCGCCCTGGGCGTGCGGTTGCTGGAGCACGGCGAGGACTTCCAGGCAGCACGTGAATTCGCCATCGCGCTGGCGCAGGAGCGTGGGCTGCACATGGTCCCATCCTTCCATCGCGAACTGGTCCGCGGCGTGATGACGTACTGGGTGGAGTTCTTCGAAAGCTTCGCCCGCGGCGAAGAGCCCGCGGTGGTCTACGTGCCCCTGGGGCAGGGCTCGGGGTTCTGCGCCGCGGCAGCGGCACGCGCATACACCGGCGCGCGCAGCCGAATCGTCGGAGTGGTGTCGGCGCATGCGACCACCTACCTCGACTCGTTCCGCGCGGGTCGCATCGTGGAGGCGCCCGTCACCACGCTGCTGGCCGACGGCATGGCTTGCCGGATCGCCGACCCGGAAGCGCTCGCCATCGTGCTGCGCGAGGCCGACGATGTGGTCGCCGTCACCGACGACGAGGTGGCGCACGCCATGCGCCTGCTTTTCGCCACCACCCACAACGTGGCCGAAGGGGCTGGTGCAGCAGGACTTGCCGCCGCCGTACAGCAGCGCGAACGGCTCGCCGGTCGCAGCGTCGGCTTCGCCCTCACCGGCGGCAACGTCGACAGCGACTTGTTCGCGCGGGTGCTGGCGGGCTCCGCCTGCTGAAAGTCACCGGCGGGACGACGCCCCGCCCGCGGCTTTGCCAGAATCGCCCCATGGGCACCCTCTATCTCGTGCGTCACGGCCAGGCCTCTTTCGGCGCCGAGGACTACGACCAACTCAGTGAGCTGGGCGGGCGCCAGAGCGTGCGGCTGGGCGAGTACTTCGCCGAACGCGGCATCCGGTTCGATGCAGTCATCGCGGGCACCCTGCGGCGCCACCAGCAGACGCTGCAAGGCATCCTCGAGGGGATGAAGCACGCCGGCGAACACCTGGCGTGGGAAGGCCTGAACGAGTACGACAGCGAGGCCGTGATCGCCAGCATCCATCCGGAAAAGCTGGACAAGCCGACCTCGCCCGAGATGTACCGGCACCACTTCCGCCTGCTGCGCGACGGCCTGGCCCGCTGGATGGCGGGCGAGACCAGCCCGCGCGGCATGCCGCGCTACCAGCAGTTCGTCGCCGGCGTCTCCAGTGCACTGGACCATGTCCGCGCCAACCACTACGGACAGCAGGTACTGATCGTCAGCAGCGGCGGGCCGATCGCCACCGCTGTCGGCCACGTGCTGGGGACTACACCGCAGACGACGATCGAGCTGAACCTGCGCATCCGCAACACGTCCATCACCGAATTCGCCTTCACCCCCAAGCGGCACATGCTCGTGAGCTTCAACGGCATCCCGCACCTGGACACCGCCGCCACCAGCGATTGGGTCACCTACGCCTGAGGCGGTGCAGGGGCGGCCGGAAAGCGGATGCGCCAGCAGCGCCGGCCATCCGGCAACGCCGTTTGAGGTTCGAAGACGGCGCCGTGCAGCGCGGCCACCTTTTCGACCACGCGATGCCCGAGGCCCAGGCGCAGCGGCTGCAGGCTGCCGGGCTCGGTGTCGGCCGGCGCCTCATCGCGCCACATGCCGTCGTCGTTCACCTGCAAGCGGCGGCCGGCGGGATCGAGCTCCACCTCCACCTGCGTCCCCTTGGGCGTATGCGCCAGCGCGTTCTGCACCAGGTTGCGCAAAGCGAGTTCCAGCAGCACCGCATGGCCGGACATCGGAAAGGGTCCAGGACTGACCAGGCCCAGTTCCCGGCCGCCGGCGTGCGCCTGGGGTGCGAAGTCGCCCACGACGCGGCGGGCGACGGCGTCCAGGTCCAGCGGCTGCGCGGCTTCGTCGAGCTCCGCCCGGCTGGCGCGGGCCAGCGCCAGCAGGTGGGCCACCACCTCGCCGGCGCGGCGCGCATCGTCCTGCAGCCGCTGCAAGGCGGCCTGCTGCGCCGGACCTGGCGCGGTGTCCTGCACACCGCGCGCCTGCAGCGACAGCGACGCGATCGGGGTGCGCAGTTCGTGCGCGAACTCGTTCGCCAGCGTCCGCTCGCGGGTCAGCGCGGCCTGGTAGCGATCGACGAGCCGGTTGATCGCGTCGACCGCCGCCGCCAGCTCCTCGAAACGCAGGTGGGGCTGCACCTTTTCGCCCTTCTGTGGATCCAGTGCGTGGACCTGATGCGCGAGGTCGCGCAGCGGCCGCAGGCCCCGATGGATGGCCAGCCCCAGCAAAAGCAGCACTGCGGGCAGCAGCCACAAGCCCGGGTCGACGACCTGCTCGGCGATGTCAGCGGCCAGCGCATCCCGTTCCCGCTGCGACAGCAGGACCATCAGCTTGTAGCCATGCGCGGCGTCCCAACGGGAAAAGGCGCGCCAAGGCTGCGCCGGTTGCCCGAGTTGGAGCGTGGCGAAACCGTCGTCCTCGCTGAACGCGGGCGCCGGTGCGTCCCCGGTGCGCGACAGCATCCGCCCCTCGGCGTTCCAGACGATGACGGTCAGGGAGCGCTGGTAGTCGTGCGCGCGCAGATCCCCGGCGGGGACCGCCGGGGAGGTCAGGCCGTCGGGCACGAGGCCGCCCGGCGCCAGCGGCAGCAGCAGCGAACTGACGCTGGCGAGGTGGCCATCGGTCAATTCGTCGGCCTCGTGTTCGCCCGTCTTGTAGCCCACCACGATGAAGGAGCCCCAGACCACCACCAGCGCACCCAGGGCCCATCCCAGCAGGTGGCGGGTGAGCGAAGGCGTGCGCGGGCGTGCGCTCACGGCGACGGCTCCGCCGGCACGTAGTAGCCGACGCCGCGCACGGTGCGCACCATCCCCTCGCCGAGCTTGCGGCGCAGGCGGTGCACGTGGACCTCGATCGCGTTGCTCTCCAGCGCGCTGTCGAAGTTGTACAGCTTGGCTTCGATCTGGGCCCGCGACAGCACGCGCGGCCGGGCGTCCACCAGCGCCAGCAGGATCGAGAATTCCCGCGCCGAAAGTTCGACCGGGCGCCCGGCTTTCATGACCGTGCGCGTCGCCGGATCGATCTCCAGGTCGCCATGGCGCAGCACGGTCTGCGCGCGTCCCGCCATTCGGCGCCGGGCGACGCGCATGCGCGCGGCAAGTTCGTCGGGGTCGAAGGGCTTGGTCACGTAGTCGTCCGCTCCCTGGTCCAGGACTTCGATGCGGGCCGCGACCTCGTCGCGCGCCGTCATGATCAACACCGGCATGGCCGGGTCGGGCAAGCGGCCGACCGGAGCTTCGCGCACCCGCCGCAGCAACACCGAGCCGTCGCCGTCGGCCAGTCCCAGGTCCAGCAGCACCACGTCGTAGGCCTCCGCCTGCAGCGCGCGCCAGGCGCCGGCAATGGTGGGCGTCCGGTCCACGGCGTGGCCAGCGCGCTCCAGGTGCGCGGCCAGGGCCGCGGCAATGTTCTCGTCATCCTCGACCACCAGCACGCGCATGCGGGCATTGTGCCGTTAAGGATCACTTAAGCAGCAAGGCCGAGCATCCGCCCCCATGCAAAGAGAATCGAGGATTGCGCCGACCGAGGCGGGCCGGATCACGCTGGCGATCATGGTCGTGGTGCTGGGATGGGATGCGCTCGGGCTCGACCTGCCGCTGGCGCACCTGGCCGGCTCCGCGCGGGGCTTTCCATGGCGGGACAACTGGTTGCTGGGGGTGCTGATGCACGAGGGCGGGCGGGGCCTGGCCTGGGCGCTGGCGCTCGCCTTGAGCATCGGCGTGTGGTGGCCGGTCGGGCCGCTGGCACGCATCACGCAGCGGCACCGCCTGCAGCTGGCGATCACCAGCCTGCTGGGTGCCCTGATGGTTTCCGTGCTCAAGGCGGGCAGCCACACGAGCTGTCCCTGGGACCTGACGGAGTTCGGGGGAGTGGCCCATTACGCATCGCACTGGACCCTGCGGCCCGACGGCGGCGCCGGCCGTTGCTTCCCCGCCGGCCACGCCTCCTCCGGCTTCACCTTCGTGGGTGGATACTTCGCCTTCCGGCACACGCAGCCCCGGCTCGCCCGGGGCTGGCTGGCCGGGTCCCTGGCAGCGGGGATAGCGTTGGGTCTCGCGCAGCAATGGCGCGGAGCCCATTTCATGAGCCATACGCTCTGGAGCGCCGCGGTTTGCTGGTGCGTCGCCTGCGCGGTGGACGCGCTGTGGCCGCGGGCCCGGAGCGCTGAAGGAATTTGATCAAGTGTCGGTGTTCAAGCCGCGGCGCTCCGCCGCTGCCCTGGTGGGCGTTGCCAGCATCTGGATGGCTACAGTGGGAAACGCGCCGCTGTGGCGGGAGCTGCAGGGGCTCGGCCTGCTGCAGGCGCAGGGAGGCTGGCTGCTCGCCGTCACCCTGGCCGGCATGCTGGCGGCAGTCCTCTTCGCGCTCCTGAGCCTGTTGTCGTGGCCGCGGGTGCTCAAACCGGCCCTGGTCCTGCTGCTGGTGACCACCGCCTTCGGCGCCCATTTCATGTGGACGTACCGGGTCATCATCGATCCGGGCATGGCCACCAACACCATGCAGACCGACTGGATGGAGGTCCGGGCCTTGCTGACGCCTCGCCTGGCCCTGGTGGCTGTCGTGGCCGGTTTGCTGCCGGCCTGGCTGGTATGGCGCACTCCGGTGGACTGGCGGCCCTGGAAGCGGCAGGCCTTGCGCAATGCCGGCGGGCTGGTGGCCGGCATCCTCGTGGCCGTGGCCCTGTTGCTGCTGAGCTTCCAGCCGCTGGCCTCCAGCATGCGCAATCACAAGCAACTGCGCTACCTGATGAATCCGCTGAATTCGCTCTACGCGGTCGGCCAGACCACATTCGGCGGCAAGCGGATGAAGGGCGAGCTGGCCCCCCTGGGCCGCGATGCGAAGCTGCTCGCCACTCCCGGCGCCCGTCCGCGCCTGCTGGTGCTGGTGCTGGGCGAAACCGGCCGCAGCGGCAACTTCGGCATCAACGGCTACCCGCGCGACACCACGCCGGAACTGGCGCGCGCGCAAGCGGCCAGCTTTCGCAATGCCTGGTCCTGCGGCACCAGCACCGCGGCGTCCGTGCCCTGCATGTTCTCGCACCTCGGACGCGAGGCCTTCCAGGACCGCGACCGCGACTCCGAGAACCTGCTGGACGTGCTGCAGCATGCGGGGCTCGCGGTGCTCTGGATCGACAACCAGCCAGGGGGCTGCAAAGGCGTCTGCGACCGCATTCCGAGCGTCAATACGGCGGCGGCGAAGGACCCGCAGCTGTGCCCCCGCGGCGAATGCCATGACGAGATCCTGCTCAAGGACCTCGACGAGCGCCTGGCCAGGCTGCCGGCGGAAAAGCGGGCCCGCGGCGTGGTGCTGGTGATGCACCAGATGGGGAGCCACGGCCCCGCGTATTTCGAGCGCACACCGCCCGCCTACAAGCGCTTCCTGCCCGAGTGCACCAGCAGCCACCTGCCCGATTGCAGCCGCGAGCAGTTGGTCAATGCCTACGACAACACCATCGCCTACACCGACCACGTGCTCGGATCGACCATCGACTGGATCGGCCGGCGCGCGGAGTACGACGGCGCCATGCTGTACGTGGCCGACCACGGCGAATCCCTCGGCGAGAAGAACCTGTACCTGCACGGGTTGCCGTTCGCCCTGGCCCCCGACGTGCAAAAGCACGTGCCGTGGGTGACCTGGCTGTCGCCGGCGTTCGAGCAGCGATCCGGTGTCACCCTGCAATGCCTGCGCAGTCGCGCCGACACCCGCATCACGCACGACAACCTGTTCCACTCGGTGCTCGGATTGATGCAGGTCGCCACCACTGCGTACCGGCGGCCGCTGGACGCGTACGCGGGTTGCGGCGGCCCGTGAGCGTCGGCCGCTAAACTGCCGGCATGGACAGCACGGGAGCCCCGGGACAAGCCACGTGGTGGGTGGCCTGCCTGTGCGCCGCATGGTGCGGCGTGTGCCGCGAATGGCAGCCGCTTTTTTCGGCGCAGGCCCGTGCGCACCCGGACATGCGGTTCGCGTGGGTCGACGTCGAAGACGAGGACGAAGCCATGGGCGAAGTCGATATCGAGACCTTCCCCACCTTGCTGGTCGCACGCGGCGACGAGGTCCTGTTCCTCGGCCCCATCCCCCCCTCGGCGACGCAATTCGCGCGCATGCTCGCCACCCTGCAAGCTCAGCCGGTGCGCGCTACCGGCCTGCCGGCGGACGCCAACGCACTCCTCGCGCGACTCGCGTCGCACGTCTTGCCCCGCACCCTCGTGTGACAAGGTAGGGGCACTCCTACACCCGGCAGCATTGGTGCCTGACGAGCGGAGTGCGTACTTGCAAGCTCAATCTCTACATGGCCGGCACAGCACCGGACATGCAGTTCCAACACATTTTTGTTTTGCAAGGAGATCCTCACCATGGCTTCCAACAATCAGGGCAACCAGGGCGGCAAATCCAACCGGGGCTTCGCTTCCATGGACCCGCAGCGTCAGCGCGAAATCGCCAGCGAAGGCGGCCGCGCCGCCCACGAAAAGGGCACGGCGCACGAATTCACCTCCGAGGAAGCCCGTGAAGCGGGCCGCAAGGGCGGCATGGCACGCAGCGCCAATCGCCGCAATGCGATGAGCAGCGGCAGCGGTTCGCACAGCAGCAGCGGCAGCAACAGCTGACCGGCCTCCGCGCCGCCTTGCGGCCCTGAGGCACCGGCCCGCGGCTGCCGCGGCAGCCGCACCCACGCAAGGCCGCCTTCGGGCGGCCTTGTCTTCCCCGGCCTCAGCCCTCGCCGAGCTGCCACTCGCCGATCATGCGCACGCGCGCATCGAGCTCGTCGGGCAGGTCTTGCGGCACCGGCATCGCGGTCTCCGGCAACGGCGCGATGTCGCGCACGGGCTCCGCCGCTTTCGCCGCGCGCGGCCGCGAAGAGGGGAGTTGGAAGACGGAGGAAAAGCGCATCACATTCACCTGCCCCAAGTCTAGGCATGAGTGGGTGACAGCGCTGTGACGGACCGCACGTCCCGCTACTGAATTGCCTGGCCTGTCGTCACGGCCCAACTCTGCCATCGGGAGGATGCGGACCAGGGCGGGGCGAGGCCGGTTCTTTCACAGAGCCTGCGCGGCCGCGCTGAGGGATGGTGCGCAAGCAAGCTTGCACACCCTACGCCCTGGGCTGGAACGCGCTGCCACTCTCGGTGCGTAGGGTGTGCAAGCTTGCTTGCGCACCAACTGCGGTTTTGCGACCGCCGGGATGCCGCCAAGTAGCCTGGCCGGCCTCAGTGCGGGTTCTGCGCCGGCGACTGGGCCTGGCCGCTGCCCGAGCGGTCCGGCTCCGCCGGCGAGGAGATGTCGCCCAGGGACATGGCGACGTCCACTTCGTCGTCCGGATTCTTGGCGGCGATGTCGCCCAGCGACACGATGCCGACGATCCGATCCTCCCCATCGACCACCGGCATGCGCCGGATCTGCGCGTCGGCCATCTCGCTGAGCACCTGGTCGAGGTCATCTCCCTCGTGGGCGCAGCGCACGTGCGCGCTCATCACCTCGGTGAGCTTCATGGAGCGGATCTCGCCTTCCTGTGCCACGCCCCGCACCACGATGTCGCGGTCGGTCACCATCCCGACCAGCCTGTCCCCCTCGCACACCGGGATCACGCCCACATTGAGTTCGTCCATCGCCTGGGCGGCCTGCACCACCGTGTCGTCCGGGCGCATGGTGCGCACGTCGCGCGTCATGACTTCTGCCACTGTCGTCATCGCTTGCTCCTTGGGGATCGTCGACGCCGGGCGAATCTGCCCGGAATGTGTCCAATCTAGCGGCGGCCGGCGACCGCCATGTCGGCGCACTCGCAAGCTGGCGTAGGACTTTGGGTGCCGGCTACAGCAGCGCCGCCAGCAGTTCGGATCGCGACGGCAAGCCCTCCGTGTCGCCGGGGACCTGGACAGCGCGGGCGCCGATCCAGGCGCCGCGCCGCGCCGCGGATTCGAGGCTGCCGCCCTCCAGCAGGCGGCTGATGACGCCGACCGCGAAGCCGTCGCCGGCGCCGACGGTGTCCACCACGCGCTCGACCGGGAAAGCCGGCACCCGCCCCCGGGCGGAAGCGCTCTCGTAGTACGCACCATCAGTCCCGAGCTTGACCACCACGGCAGGCACGCCGCGGTCCCGATAGAACGCCGCGATGGCTTCGGGGGTGTCGCCGCCGGTCAGGAAACGGCCCTCTTCCAGCCCTGGCAGCAGCCAGTCCGCCTGGACGGCGAGCGCGTTGATCTGCTCGCGCATGGCTTGCGGCGAAGGCCAGAGCGCCGGCCGCAGGTTGGGGTCGAAGGAAACGGTGCGGCCGGCGGCGCGCATCGCCTGCATCGCGGCCTGCTGCGCCGCCAGGCAACCCGCGGAGACCGCGGCAAACACGCCGGTGGCGTGCAGGTGCCGAGCACGGAGCAGCCAGTCCAGCACCAGGCCTTCGGCGGTCATGCGGCTGGCGGCGGAGCCCTGCCGGTAGTACTCGGTCGGCGGATCGCTGCCGTCGACCGTGCGGCCCTTGAGCATGAAGCCGGTGCGCTGGTCCGGCGCCACGACCACCTGGCTGCAGTCGACGCCTTCGCGCTGCATCTCGGCGAGCAGGTAGGCCCCCATCGAATCGCCGCCGAGCCGGCTGGCCCAGGTGACGCGCAGCCCGAGCCGGGCCAGCCCGATGGCGACGTTGGTCTCGGCGCCGGCGGTGCGTTTGCGAAAGGACTGCACCTGGGCCAGCGGCCCGGGCTCCTCGGCGGCGAGCAACACCATCATCTCGCCCAGGGTGGCCACGTCGAAGCGCAGGTCCGCGCTCATGTCAGGCCCCGGGGCGCTGCGCGATCGTGGAGAGCGGCAGGCTGGAGATCTCCTGCAGCAGGCGAGCAAGCTCACGCCCGGCGGCGGCGAGCACGACCCGCCCCTTCTGCGCGCTCGCGGCGGCGGCGTTGCCGGCTGCGCCTTCCGGGTTGTAGTCCTGCATGGCCCAGCCCAGCTTGGCGCTCTTGCCGTCGCCGAGCACGGGGTACTTCGCTGACCGGGTGCGGGAAGTGGAGGGAAAGTCCTTCGCCTGGGCGGTGCGCACGCTGTCCGGCCGCAGGGCCAGCATCAGCGAGGTTTCGATCTCGCCCGCGTGGACGCCGAAGCGATGTTCGTCGGCGCTGAACTGGCCGTTGACCGCCTCACCGAGCGGCAGGTTCCACCAGCTGCACCCATACACGACCAGGTCGCAGCGGACCCGCAGTTCACGCGCCACGATGTCCAGCAGGCTGGCCTGGCCGCCGTGGCTGTTGAACAGGAGCAGCTTGCGCACGCCGGAGCGCGCCACGCATTCACCGAGGGCGATCCAGGTGGCGATCACCGTCTCCACGGGCAGCGTCAAGGTGCCGGGGAATTGCGCGTGCTCGGGGCTATAGCCCACCTGCTGGGTCGGCAGCACGAGGATGGGACAGTCCGCCGGCAATTGCGGCAAGGCCTCGGCGACGACGCCGTCCACCAGGCATTGGTCGACCGCCAGCGGCAGGTGCGGGCCGTGCTGCTCCGTCGCGCCGACCGGCAGCACGGCGACCGCTGTCGCCGGGTCGAGGCTGGCGAAGTCGGTGGTGGCGAGGTCGGCCCAGAAGCGGGAGGGGAGTGCGGCCATGGGCGCATCTTAGTGCCCGGTGGTGGGCTCGCCTCAAGCCCCCAGCGCGTAATGGGCCGCCTTGACGATGCTCGCCGCATCCACGCCGAAGAACTCCCGCAACGCCGCCCGCGTGTCGCTGCGCCCGAAACCATCGGTACCCAGCGTCAGGTAGCGCCGCCCCGGCGGCACGAAAGCGCGAATGCTTTCCGGCACGGCCCGCACGTAGTCGCTGGCCGCGATCACCGGGCCGCTGCCGGCCAGCTGCGTGGTCACGAAGGGCTTGCTGCGCTGCTCCGCGCCGGCCAGCGCTCGCTGTTCCCACGCCATGCCGTCGCGCGCCAGTTCGCTCCAGCTGGTGACGCTGTACACATCCGTCGGCACGCCGTCGGCCGCCAGCTGCCGCGCCGCTTCGATCACCTCGGTCAGGATCGCGCCGGAGCCGAGCAGCGTCACCCGCTTGCGGGAGGTCTCGTCGCCGTAGCGGGCAAAGCGGTAGCAGCCGCGCACCACCTCTTCGTGCACGTGCGCGGGCAGGTCGGGCTGGGCGTAGTTGGCGTTCATCAGCGTGACGTAGTAGAAGACGTCGCGCTGCTCCACCAGCATCTCGCGCATCCCATGGTCCACGATCACCGCCATCTCGCCGGCGAACGCCGGGTCGTAGGCCTTGCAGTTGGGGATCGTCGCGGCGACCAGGTGGCTGCTGCCGTCCTGGTGCTGCAGCCCTTCGCCGGCCAGGGTGGTCCGGCCGGAAGTGGCGCCCAGGAGGAAGCCGCGCGCCCGCTGGTCGGCCGCCGCCCAGATCGCATCGCCGACCCGCTGGAACCCGAACATCGAGTAGTAGATATAGAACGGCAGCATGGCATGGCCGTGCACGCTGTAGCTGGTGGCGGCGGCGGTCCAGCTGGCGATCGCGCCCGCTTCGCTGATCCCTTCCTCCAGGATCTGCCCGTCCAGCGCCTCGCGGTACGACAGGACGGAGCCGATATCCTCGGGCTCGTAGCTCTGCCCCACGCTGGAGTAGATGCCGACCTGCTTGAACAGGTTGGCCATGCCGAAAGTGCGCGCCTCGTCCGCCACGATAGGCACGATGCGCGGGCCCAGCAGCGGGTCCTTCAACAAGGTGCCGAGCAGCCGCACGAAAGCCATCGTGGTCGACATCTCCTTGCCGGCGGCATTGAGGGCGAACTGCGCATACGAAGCCGCTTGCGGCACCGGGACCGGCTCGCAGGCGGTCTGCCGCTGGGGCACATAGCCGCCCAGCGCGGCACGGCGTGCGTGCAGGTAGCGCATCTCGGGGCTGTCCTCGGCCGGCCGGAAAAAGGCCAGCGCCTTGGCCTGGTCGTCGGACAAGGGCAGGTTGAAGCGGTTGCGGAATTCCAGCAGCGCCGACTCTTCGAACTTCTTCTGGCTGTGCGTGGTCATCCGGCCCTGGCCGGCCGAACCCATGCCGTAGCCCTTTTTCGTGTGCGCCAGGATCACCGTCGGCTGCCCCCGATGCCGGGCCGCGGCGTCATAGGCGGCATGGATCTTCACCAGGTCGTGCCCGCCACGCTTGAGGCGGTCGATCTGTTCGTCCGTCATGCCCTGCGCCAGGCGCTTGAGTTCATCATCCTGGCCGAAGAAATGCTCCCGGTTGAAGCGCCCGTCCTTGGCGGCGAAGGTCTGCATCTGGCCGTCGACGGTGTGGGCGAAAGCGCGCACGAGGGCACCGGTCGTGTCCCGGGCGAACAGGCCGTCCCAGTCGCTGCCCCACAGCAGCTTGATCACGTTCCAGCCGGCGCCGCGGAACAGCTTTTCCAGTTCGTCGACGATGCGGCCGTTGCCGCGCACCGGCCCGTCCAGCCGCTGCAGGTTGCAGTTGACCACCCACACCAGGTAGTCCAGCTTCTCGCGCGAGGCCAGCGTCAGTGCGCTCATGCTCTCGGGCTCGTCCATCTCGCCATCGCCGAACACGCCCCAGACCTTGCGGCCTTCGCAATCGAGCAGCTGGCGGTGCGTGAGGTAGCGCATGAAACGCGCGTGGTAGATCGAGCTGATCGGGCCGATGCCCATCGAGCCGGTCGGGAACTGCCAGAAGTCCGGCATCAGCCAGGGATGCGGATAGCTGGACAGGCCGCGCGCATCGCTCAGGGGCGCGGTGATCTCCTGGCGGTAGTGCGCCAGGTCGTTCTCGCCCAAGCGGCCTTCGAGGAAGGCGCGCGCATAGACACCCGGAGCGCTGTGCGGCTGGAAGAACACCAGGTCTCCCCCCTGCTTCTCGTTGCGGGCCTGGAAGAAGTGGTTGAAGCCGACCTCGAACAGGTCGGCCGCACTGGCATAGCTGGCGATGTGGCCGCCCAGTTCACCATACGCGCCGTTGGCGCGCGCCACCATCGCCAGCGCGTTCCACCGCATCAGCGAGGCCAGCCTCTCCTCGACGGCGAGGTCGCCCGGGTACTTGGGCTGCTGCTCCACCGCGATGCTGTTCACGTAGGGCGTCACCAGTTCCGGCGACCAGCCCACCTGCGGCGCACGGGCCTGTGCGGCCAGTTGGTCCAGGATGAAGCGGGCGCGCTCCGGCCCTTCGTTGGCCACCAGCGCGGCCAGCGCCTCGCGCCACTCGGCGGTTTCGGCGGGGTCGGTGTCGGCGCCCGGGGCGAGCAGGAAGCGGTGCAGGCTGTGGTCGGTCATGCGTGCCACTGTAGGCCGCAGCGAGCGCAATCGGGTGTCGAATGTGGCCCGCACGGCCGGCTCGGCAGCACATCCTGCGGGTTGATGGGCTATTCTCGGCAGATCGTGCAACTGGACACCATCGACCTGCGCATCCTGCGCGAACTGCAGGAGGACGGCTCGCTCACCAACGTCGAGCTGGCCCGGCGGGTGCACCTGTCGCCGTCGCCCTGCCTGGCGCGGGTGAAGGCGCTCGAGGCATCCGGCGTCATCAGCAAGTACGTCGCGCTCGCCGACCCGAAGGCCGTCGGCCTGGGCCTGTCGGTGTTCATCAACATCAGCCTGAAGGAGCAGTCGCGCGAGTCGCTGGCCGGCTTCGAGCGCCGCATCGCGGATCACGACGAGGTGATGGAGTGCTACCTGATGACCGGCGACAGCGACTACCTGATCCGCGTGGCCATCGCCGACATCCAGGCGCTGGAGCGCTTCATCCTGGAGCAACTGACGCCGATCCCCGGCATCGAGAAGATC
>JAQGMY010000349.1 GCA_028292105.1 Ramlibacter sp. | reverse complement strand
TCGTGGTCGCGATCATCGGTATCCTGGCAGCCGTTGCGCTGCCTGCCTACCAGGACTACACCAAGCGGGCCAAGCTGTCCGAAGTGATCCTGGCCGCATCGGCATGCCGTACGACCATCACCGAGGTGTACCAGTCTGCTTCGACCAGCCTGCCGGTCGCCAACAGCTGGGGCTGTGAAGTCGCTTCGGGCTCCGGCTCGAAGTACGTGACGAAGGTCGAGACCGACGCCGCCGGTATCGTGACCGTCATGGCGCAGAACATCGACAGCACGAACATCGACACCAAGATGATCTCGCTGACGCCGTACGCCGACGCTGCCGGTGCCACCGTGATGGGCACCACGCACATCGGCAAGGCGATTGCGCTGTGGAAGTGCGGCCCGACGGCCACCAACGGCGTGCCCGTCAAGTACCTGCCTGGCTCCTGCCGCGGCTGATCTTCGGATCACTGCTGGAGAAGGGGCGGCTGCGGCCGCCCCTTTTTTTTGGGGGGCAACTGGCGTTCGGGTCATACAAACTTGTCAGACGCGCTGCCGCGATCTGTCGTCAACGGTGGCGAAGCGGGCCGAAGCTGCTCCAAAAGTTCTCGGATAAGCCGTGGCACGGCGGTTGCACTGAAGAGCTTCCCTAAGATGGAGGTTTCAAAATGAAGCGTCAACTACAAGCAGGTTTCACCCTGATCGAACTGATGATCGTGGTCGCGATCATCGGCATCCTGGCCGCCGTCGCCCTGCCGGCATACCAGGACTACACCAAGCGCGCCAAGCTGTCGGAAGTGATCCTGGCCGCGTCCGCGTGCCGCACGACCATCACCGAGGTCTACCAGTCCGCCAGCACCAGCCTGCCGATCGCCAACAGCTGGGGCTGTGAAGTCGCTTCGGGTTCGGGCTCGAAGTACGTCACCGAGGTCGCTACCGACGCCGCCGGCGTGGTCACCGTGACCGCGCAGAACATCGACGGCACGAACATCGACGGCAAGATGATCTCGCTGACGCCGTACGCCGACGCTGCCGGCGCCACCGTGATGAGCTCCTCGTACATCGGCAAGGCGATTTCGCTGTGGAAGTGCGGCCCGACGGCCACCAACGGCGTGCCGGTCAAGTACCTGCCGGGCTCCTGCCGCGGCTGATCCGCGGATCGCGGTGAGGCAAGGGGCGGCTGCGGCCGCCCTTTTTTTGCGCCGCCATAGGAACTATTTGCGTCACACCGATGGGTTGTCGGACAAATTTTGTCGCTGGGGCAGACGGGAAGTGTCAGCAAAGACGGCCGGGAGGCCGGTGCAGCGACAAACACTCCACGAACCGGGGCTGGCACAGCGATTGCACTCAAGTCGGTGCTTCTCACCAACTAGGAGGTACCTATGAAGCGTCAACTGCAAGCAGGTTTCACCCTGATCGAATTGATGATCGTGGTTGCGATCATCGGTATTCTGGCGGCCGTCGCACTGCCCGCGTACCAGGACTACACCAAGCGCGCCAAGATGTCGGAAGTGATCCTGGCCGCGTCGGCTTGCCGCACGACCATCACCGAGGTGTACCAGTCTGCCACCAGCAGCCTGCCGGTCGCCAACAGCTGGGGCTGTGAAGTCGCTTCGGGCTCCGGCTCGAAGTACGTGACCCAGGTCGCAACCGATACCTCGGGCGTGGTCACCGTGACCGCTCAAAACATCGACAGCACCAACATCGACGGCAAGATGATCTCGCTGACGCCTTACGCCGACGCTGGCGGCGCCACCGTGATGAGCGCCTCGTACATCGGCAAGCCGGTTGCGCTGTGGAAGTGCGGCCCGACGGCCACCAACGGCGTGCCCGTGAAGTACCTGCCCGGCTCCTGCCGCGGCTGATCCTTGGCCTGAGTGCAAGGTGAAAGGGCGGCCCACGGCCGCCTTTTTTTGCTTAGGAAAATCATGTACGGCAGTCTCGCACTCGAACGCGGCCCGAAGGGCCTTTCGCCAACGCTGCGCAACGCGGCCTTGCTGGCGATCGCGGCGTTCATCTTCATCGCCATCCGGCCGAACACAGGTGTTCGGCATGACGGGATCCTGTACGCAGCCCAGGCGCTGTTTCGCCTGCAGCCCGAGATCTTCGGGGGAGATGTCTTCTTCAAGTTCGGCTCGCAGGAAAACTTCACCGTCTTCGGCCGCATCTACGCGCTCCTGATCTCGCAACTGGGATTCACCGGCGCCTCGCTGTTCCTGCTGGCCCTGGCGCAGGTCCTCTTCTTCACCGCCACCGTCGTCTGGACGCGGGCGGCCTTGCCAGCTTCCCTGGCCTTCGCCGGCCTGGTCGCCGTCTGCCTGTCCAACGGCGGATACGGCGGGCTGATGATCTTCCATTACGCCGAATCCTTCGTCACGGCGCGGCCGATGGCGGAAGTGCTCGTGCTGTTCTCGCTGCCCTTCATGCTCGCGGGCAAGCGCTGGATATCGCTCGGGCTGATCCTCGCCGGCGTCGCGACGCATCCCCTGATCGCCCTGCCGGCGCTGGTGGTCTGGTGGATCGCGCAGGTCCTGGAAGACCGCCGCTGGGTGTGGCTGGCCGTTGCTGTCAGTGCCGCCGCCGTCCTTCTCGGCCTCGCCGGCGTTGCGCCGTTCACCGACCTGCTCGTGCGCCAGGCAGACGAGTGGCGCGCCGCGATCGAGTCCAGGACGAATCAAGTGTTCGTCACCATGTGGACGGGTTACGACTACATGATGCTGGCCACCGACGTGGCGCTGCTTTGCTGGATCTGGCTGACGCTCGAAGACGGCCCGCTGCGCCGCCTGGTGCTGTGTGTGCTTGGCGCGGGCGCGGCCTGCTTCGGCGCCTCATTGATCGGCGCCGACCTGGCCGGCAACGTGCTGATCACCGCCTTGCAACTCTGGCGCGTCCAGTGGCTGATGCACTTCGTCGCCATGTCGCTGATCGCGCTGGTGCTGGTGCGGCTGCTGCGCGGAGGCAATGTCGCCATCCTGGCGGCCATCCTGCTCACGTACGCGGCATTGAACCGGGGACTGATCACCGGAGGCCTCGCCATGCTGGGTGCCATCGTGCTCGGGTGGCTGGCAGCCAAGCGGCCCCAGATCGACATCGATCGCCGGCTGGTCTACACCGTCGGCCTGGCGCTGCTCGGCGGCATGCTGGTCATGTGGAACAACAACGTGACGTGGGAGCTGAGCGTCGGCGAGTTCCGCAGTGCGGGCGAGGTCGCGCCGCTGCTCGACGTGGTGGTGCAGTACCTGCGCAAACCGGCGATGGGCCCCTTGCTGCTCGCAGCGATCCTGGCCGCCGCCCTGGTCCGCTGGCCGCGCTCGCCGGTGGTGGCGGTACTGGTCGTCGCCGCTGCTTCGGCGATGGCTGCCCATACCTGGGACCAGCGCGGCACCTGGACGCGGATCATCGAGTCCTACGCGGAGGGCAACCACCCTTTCTCGAAGTACATCGCGCCGACCGAGGAGGTCTATTGGAGCGACGAGGCGCTGGCGCCCTGGATGATGTTGCACCGCCGGACCTACGTGAGCTCGGCGCAGATGGCCGGGGTGGCGTTCAACCGCGAGTCGGGCGAGCAGATGGAGCGTCGCTCCAGGGTGGTGGCCCTGTTCGAGTTCCAGCGCGACATCTGCGGCCTGTTCAACGCCGTCAAGACTTCGAACCAGCAAGCGTGCGAGCCGGACGTGATGACCATGCGCACGGCGTGCGAGACCGATCCCAAGCTGTCCTGGCTGATCACCACGTACTCCCTCGAGCAAGCATGGACGGCGTCATGGAACGCGGAGTACAAGGGCCGACCGTACCGCAAGTACTTCCTGTATGGCTGCCGCCAGCTGCTGGGCGACAAGGCAAGGAACCCGTCATGAGCAATACCCTGCAACTGCCCGTCGAGGCCGTCGCCGCCGAAGCCGTTCCGGTGGCGCTGGCGCTGCCACACCGTTTGCGCGAGTTCGCGCTCTACTTCGCCGCGTCGTTGGCCGGGCTGTGCGTCGACGCCGCCACCCTGGTCATGCTGGTGCAGTGGTTCGGGATGGCGTGGCTGCCGGCGGCGACGCTGGCATTCCTGGCCGGCTCGCTCGCGGTGTATCTGCTGTCCGTGCGGTTCGCCTTCGAATACCGCCGGGTGCGCGACACGCGCTACGAGTTCGTCACGTTCGCTGCGCTCGGAATGGCGGGCTTGTGTGTCACGCTCGGCGTGATGTGGGTCGGCACCGACCTGCTGCAGGTGGACTACCGTTTCAGCAAGGGCGCCGCCGCCGGCGCCAGCTTCCTGGCCAACTTCACGGCGCGCAAGCTGATCCTGTTCACGGCGCGATGAGCCGGGTCAACGGCCGGTGGGCCGGGCTGTTCGGCGGCCTCGTGTTCGATCGGCCGGGCTCGCCAGGAACCATCCTCACGCTGCGCAATGCCGCGCTGATTGCGCTGGCCGTCTTCGTGTTCGTTGCCGTGCGGCCCAACCTTGGCGTCCGGCACGACGGCATCCTGTACGCGGCGCAGGCCTTGTTCCGGTTGCAGCCGGAGATCTTCGGCGGCGACGTCTTCTTCAAGTTCGGTTCGCAGGAAAGCTTTACGCTCTTCGGCCGGCTCTATGCAGCCGCGATTGGGCAGCTGGGGTTTGCGGGCGCGACGATGTTTCTGGTCGCGCTCGGGCAGCTCGCCTTCTTCGTTGCGACCCTGCTGTGGTGCCGCACCGCGCTGCCGGCACACCTGGTGTTCGCGGGGCTGCTGGCCGTCTGCATTTCCGCCGGCGGCTACGGCGGCATGATGATCTTTCATTACGCGGAGCCGTTCGTGACTGCCCGCCCGCTCGCCGAAGCGCTGGTGGTCGCCGGTCTGCCGTTCCTGCTGCTCGGAAAGCGCTGGATCGCGCTTGCGCTCATGCTCGGCGCGGCCACGCTGCACCCCCTGATGGCGCTGCCGGCGCTGGCTCTCTGGTGGGCATGGCAGGTCGGTGAAGACCGGCGCTGGCTCTGGCTCGGGCTTGCCGGGGTCGGCGCCGCGGTGGTGCTGGCCCTGCTCGGGGTGGGGCCCTTCGCGGGCCTGGCGCAAAGACACGACGCCGAGTGGCGCGCCGCCATCGAAACCCATACCCCGCACGTCTACGTGTTCTCGTGGCTGCTCACGGACTACATGATGCTGGCGACCGACGTCGTCCTGCTTTTGTGGGCGCGGCAGATCGCCACGGGACCGCTGCGCAAGCTGGCCGGCGCACTGGTCATCGTCAGCGCGGGACTGCTGCTGGTGTCGGTGGCCGGGGCGGACCTGCTGTCCAACGTGCTGGTCACCAGCTTGCAGCTGTGGCGGGTGCAGTGGCTGCTGCACTTCGGTGCCATGTCGCTCGCACCGCTGGTGCTCGTCGGCTTGCTTCGCGGCGGCAATGTGCACATCCTCTGCGGCCTGCTGCTGGCTTACGCGGCACTGAGCCGCGGCTTGGTGACAGGAGGCGTGGCCGTGGCCACCGCGGCGGTGCTGGGGCTGCTTGCGCGCCGCCGCGAAACTCCGATCGAAGGAAGGCTGGTCGTCATGGTCGGCCTGGCACTCGCGGGCGCGATGCTGGTCATGTGGGGCAAGGTCCTCGCGCCCGAACTGCGGCACATGGACTTCCTGCGTGGGGCATCCGCCTGGGTGGATGCGCTGGTGACGACGCTGCGCAAGCCGCCCGTGGGCCCGTTGATCGCCGTACTCGCCTTCGCCGCCGCTGCGTGGCGGTGGCCTCGTTCCGCCGTCTCCAGCCTGGCGGCGGTTGCCGTCGCGGGCTTCATGGTGGCCACCCTCTGGGACCAGCGGCC